>JAGXLB010000018.1 GCA_018334915.1 Candidatus Bipolaricaulota bacterium | reverse complement strand
CAAGTTTTGGTGAAATAACTATACCGCTCAATCTAGCTGCTCGCAGTAACGAGTCCTGACCCTTTCGAAGAACTCGAGGTATTCTTCAGACCGGTAGTCGGGATAAGTCCACGGAAGGGGATGGAAACAGCCGTCTTTGTACTGGAGGGCAACTTCGCCGTAAATCCCACCTCCAACATATAGCCTGTGGGAGTAATTTTTTGTAGAAGCCAGAGCCATTTTCGAGAGGGCGACATAGCCAGGATCAATATTTATCGGCCTGGGAAGGTCGACGTCCAGATTTTCCGAAAATTTCTCTTCCATCTTGTTTGTAATCAGTTTTATTTCTGAAATCTCCCCGGGACCAATTAACTCTTCAAATGATAAAAACTTCCTTTTTATATCTTTCCCCATTTCCTCCCTGTAGTAGTCAGTAAAATCGAAAGGTATTAGCCCACTTTCGAGGTCGGTGGAGCCAAACTCCGCCCGTAGATCATCTTCCACCGCGGGAAGAATTTCGGGTCTACCGGTCAACAGGCCGGTGAATAGCTTAACCGGCTTCGGCTCAGTCGGTTTGCCCATCGTTTATCTCCCTACTATTTACCGACTCCTCTCAGGTGCAATTTTATCCAAGCAAATCCTCCAGGGCGCTGGAAAGAACGGGGTAATTAAATTCGAATCCCAGTTCTTCCAGCCTCTCAGGCCTCACTTTCTGTCCCTCCAGAACGAGCTTAGCAGCTTCACCCAGCAGGCTCCGGAACAGGAACCCGGGGACTCTCAAATAAGACGGTCGACCCATAACCTTCCCCAGTTCCCTCACGAACTGGTTATTTCTTTTCTGGTTGGGAGCAGTCAGATTGAATGGACCCTCCGCTTTCTCGTTTTCCAGCAGGAACCGGATCGCCCTCACTTCGTCACCCAAGTGAATCCAGGAATACCACTGCCTTCCGGTTCCCATAGGTCCTCCAAGAAAAAACTTATACGGTAACTGCAACCGAGGCAATACTCCGCCCTCGGAACTCAGTACGATTCCGGTCCTTATCACTGCCCGCCGGACTCCCATCTTCTCAACAGGACGAGTTACCCCCTCCCACTTTCGAGCCGTTTCTCCGAGAAAACCTCCGCCGGGAGGATCAGCCTCAGTAACTTCTTCCCCACCCGTACCGTAGTACCCAATAGCCGACGCCTGGATAAGCACCCTTGGCTTGTCATCCGCGGATTCTATCGCCTCGTTCACCGCTTCGCCCGCCTTCAATCGGCTATTCAGGATCCGACTCTTTTTACTCGGCGTCCACCTGTCGGGAATCAAGCCCTTACCCGCAATATTTTCCCCGGCCAGGTTTACGATCGCCTCGGATTCTTCGACCCATTTTTGCCATCCTTCCGCCGACTCCGCGTCCCATTTTACAAGTTTGGCGTCACAGGGAACCCGTTTGCTTTCCGGACTTCGGGAAAGAACCACTACCTCATGGCCATTCGCCGATAGTTCTTTTACCAGCTCTTTGCCAATCAGACCGGTTCCTCCGGTAACAATTACCCGCATCCAGACCCACTCCGAGTTGATTTTTTCAAAAGCTATTCCTCGAATCCGAACCCGGACTTCAGGTTTGCACCACCGTCAACGTGGACAATCTCCCCGGTAACCATTTCCGATTTATCCGAAAGTAACCAGGCACATGTATCCGCCACGTATTTCTGTGAACCGCTGCTATCCCAGTCCAGCGGAGCCAGCTCGTCGTACTCACCCGCCATGGTAGAAAATCCCGGTATTCCTCTCGCGGATAAAGTTTTCATCGTTCCCGCGGATATCGAATTGGTCCTGATGCCCTCGTCGCCGAGCTGCACGGCCAGCATTTTAGTAAAGTACTCCAGAGCGGCTTTGAAAAAATTCATCCAGCCGTAGGGGGGCCAGAGCCTCTCGGTGTCGAAGCTGAGCGAGACTATACTTCCTCCGTCCCTCATTAAGGGCTGGAATTCCCTGGCCAGAGTAACAAGGGAAAAGCTCGAAATTTCGAATCCGGTTAATATCTGGTCTTTGTCGGATTTGAAGAAATTGGGATCAATACAGTCCCTGTCCGCGTAGGCAATGGAATGGACCAGGCCGTCCAGAACTCCCCACCTATCCTCGATCGAATTCTTCGTCTCCTCGATGGTTTCTGATTCCGTTACATCCAATTCAAGGACCGGTGGGGGCTCGGCAAGCCTGCTGGCTGCTCTTTCTGTCCTCTCCGGGTCGGGAGAAGTCAGTACTACATCGGCCCCCTGATCCAGAACCTCCTTCAAAATCCAGAATGCCGCCGACCGCTTGTTTCTAACTCCGGTTATCAGTATTTTTTTACCTTCTAGCATTATATCCTCCCTGACTTAAGGTTATCTTTCCGTACCAGCTAGAAAACCTTCTATAAAACCTATTGAGCTTGCTATTTGGATTCAACGAATTGTATGGTTTGAATAAGGAACATACTAGTTAAAACCCCGTTTGATCCTCACCTGCCCACTGACCCATCCTGGTTTCAAGCGATGTTGATAACGACTTCGATGAAAGAGACAATTTATTAATTGCCTTTAGGTACAGCCTCGATTGCTACTTTAATTTATACAAAGACTCGGAGGAGATACAATGCAGAATTTTACCTTTCAAAACAGTACTAAAATAATATTCGGACGAGGAGTAGAAGAACAAACCGGGGAAGAAGTGGACAAACTTGGCGACAAGATCCTGTTCCATTACGGCGGAGGAAGTATAAAGGAATACGGAATATACGATAAAGTGATGGATTCCCTGAAGGAAGAAGGTTTAGAGGTCGTGGAGCTCGGCGGAGTTCAGCCCAACCCCAGGCTGGATCTGGTTAAAGAAGGGATCGACGTTTGCCGGCAGGAGGACGTAGATTTCATCCTGGCGGTCGGCGGAGGCAGCGTAATCGATTCGGCAAAAGCTATTTCCATAGGAGTACCTTACGAAGGAGACGTCTGGGATTTTTATTCCGAAGAGAAGCAAATCCAGGAATCTTTGCCCCTGGGAGTCGTGCTGACGATACCGGCAGCGGGGAGTGAATCCAGCCCCGGGTCCGTAATTACGAAGGAAGAAGGGGGATACAAAAGGGACGCAGTCAGCGAGGAGCTCAGACCGGAGTTCGCTATACTGAATCCGGAGTTTACCTTCACCCTGCCTGAATTCCAGACTGCTTCGGGGGCCGCGGACATCATGGCCCACGTAATGGAAAGGTACTTCACTCACGAACCCGAGGTCGGATTTACGGATAGGCTCTGCGAAGCTACCCTGAGAACGATTATCAAGAACGCACCAATCGCGCTCGAAGAACCGGAAAACTACGGAGCCCGAGCCCAGTTAACCTGGGCCAGCACGGTCGCTCACAACGACCTCCTCGGCACGGGACGGGAGGAGGATTGGGCTTCTCACAACATCGAGCACGAACTAAGCGGGAAATATGACATAACTCACGGGGCCGGATTGGCCATAATATTCCCCGCCTGGATGAAATACGTTCACGGAGAAGATCCAAAAAAATTCGCCCAATTTACCTCCAGGGTCTGGAACGAGGAGACAAATTTCGATTCTCTAGAGAGAACTGCAAAAGAGGGTATTGAGAAACTGGAGACTTTCTTTGAAAGAATCGGGCTTCCCACCAGGCTGGATGACCTGGAGGTCGAAGTAACCGAAGCGGATCTCGTAGAAATGGCTGACAAATGTACCGACAGGGGGCCGGTGGGTAACTTCGTGAAACTGGACAAGGAAGACGTACTGGCAATCTACAGGCTTGCTAATTAGGCACCCAGTATTCGACTCCAAATTGGAGAAATTTACTAAAACTCAGTTCCTTTGATAGTGTAGCATTTTATGTGTAAAAATCGCTTTGGAAACCGTTCGATAAAACCAGGGATCAATTTCCCCAGCGGGGAAATTGCCCTTTCCGATCTCGGCTCGCTCTCCACCCTTTCTTCTTATGGAATACGAAACGGGTTAGGGTCGAGAATATTCCAGCGAAGCGGCGGGTATGTCTGACCGAATCGGGAATTACCGGAGGCTTGCCCCAGGTAATTATCAGATAGGGATATTCCCATAACCAAATGAGATTAAATTTTTATGGGTAATGCTTCGTATAAGGAAGAACAACTATCGTGAAGGGAACGGTTTGAGCACGCGAGTCGGAAGTTTCTCGACCCGGAAAGCCCTAAGGTCGAACACCCGGACCACCGAAAGGGTGGAACCGTGCCCGCTCGCCTCCGATAGGATTTTCCTGAACGGTTTCCAAACCCATATTTTTTACACAGTTGTTTCTACACTATCGTTCCTTTAACTCATTTCTTTCAGGGCTATCCGGAAGCAAGGTGAAGGTCACAAGGAATCACCATATTTTTTAGTTCAAGCCTCCTGCCTCTTACCTGGCTGCCGGGATTTTGTCTACTGGTAAGATTTTAAGGTTAAATCAGTTGCCAGGTAAGAGGCAGGAGGCATAGGAGGACAAAACAATGATGTACGGGGATAGTAAAGAACTGAGTTTAATCAACAGCAGATTTATCGGTCCAGCCTGAATAACTGCTCTAGGGCAAAAAGGTATTGGCAGCTAAGTAACCGACAGTAGATACTATTGCCGACAGAACACCACCCCAGAGTAGGTCAACCCCGGTAACCTTCAGGGACCATCCGGCTAGAGTTGCGAGGTTAGTGAGATCATAAGTTGCGTAAGCAATTAGACCGAACAGAAAACCAAACCCCGTACTTCGAATTAACGAACCCTTCTCGAGTGCCGGATTAACAACAAAAACGACCACCCCAACAACAAACAGCAAGTAAAAGATAAAAGCGGCAGCCCAGTTAGTCGATTCGGCCATCAATTCTCCCAGTTCCTGACGATAGAACTTTTTTGCAACCACTCCGAGCCAGAAGAGGTCGACCGCCAAAAAAGTCCCGAGGCAAATCAAATATAGGTAAATCTGGTTCAGAATAGTCATTTTTTCTCCCTTTAGATAACAACTTTCGGATGATTGGAGCAGTAAAGTCAATACGAGCAGGCAATTCGTTTCGTCGTCAGCTGGTCGGAACTTTGTTCAGAGCCTCCAGAACTATTCGGACAATTATCAATCCCCATCCCAGAAGCAGGATCAACCAGATTATCTTCTGTGCAGCTTTAATAGCGCCAAAGACAATCAAAGAAGCTGTCAGGACTCCGAGATAGCCGAGCGGTTTTTCCAGTTCCGAAACGTTCACCCCCGCTACCATATCAACCAGCCGTACCAGCCCTTTACCAATCATCTCTGCAGCGCTATCTATAAAAGTTGTCAGCTTGTCAAGAACCCCGTTCCCAATTTCACCTTTCACGCCGTTCGACTGACCGAGAGCTACAGGTGAAACAAATCCAAATAAAACTAAACCCAGCAGTACCAGACTTATACCGGCTACTAGTTTTCTGTGATAGAACATACGACCCCCCTTTTCTTGAACCCAGCTTACAATAATTTATATCCCCCTTAGGGCTAAAATACAAATTCTCAAGCTATCCAGCCAAAATTGTTATCAAAACTAACTTATTGCCCTCAAGGAGCCACCTGAAATAAAGCAACGGTTCTTGTACAGACCTCGTGCCCAGTTGACTTACATAATCGTGAAAAACAAAATTATCTCTGTTACTATGATTAGAGCTTGAAGAGACTTTGTCAGCCTGAAGTTTTCAAACCTCACTTTATATACGGGAGGCAAAATGGAAGAGAACCCAGCCCAGAAAGAAACTTTAAATGAGATAATCCGCAGTCGAAGGTCCAAAAGGGCAATATCAGAAGAGGAATTAACGGAAACTGAAATGGAGTTACTGGCCAGGGCCGCCCATTTGGCTCCTTCGTGTTTCAACAACCAGCCGTGGAGATTCGTGTTTGTGGATAAATCGGCAAAGTTAGATAGGATAAAAGAGTCATTGCCTGAAGGGAATTACTGGGCGAAAAAAGCCTCGTTGATAATAGCTATAGTTTCTAGACAGAATCTGGATTGTGAGCTTTCCCGGGGCCGAATATATTACAAATTCGACTGTGGTCTCGCGGTTGAGAACCTCCTCCTTCAGGCGACAAATATGGGGTTGGTATCACACCCGATCGCCGGATTCGACCCGGAGGCAACAAGGGAGGTATTGAAAATACCGGCCGAATTTGAGTTAATAACTTTAGTTATAATCGGAAAACCGGGGAACCCGGAAGAATTAAGCGATAAACACCGCAAAGTTGAACTGGGGGAAAGAGAGAGGGAACCGCTGGAGAAGGTAGTCTCAAAAAACGAATTCGATAGGTCAAACACTTAGGAAATAAGCTCGATCTTCAGCTCAATAAACGTAAACTCTCCAGCAAACTGGCCATTTTTCCTGGAAAGTTTGACTGTTGCACTTGAGAGTTGAATCTGAGAGGTTAGCAACACTCAGTTGAGAAAATTACGATCATGATCAGGGAATATTTCGTGAAGCTTCGGAAAATTCTGCAACCGTATATTTAACCAGGTAACAAGCCTCAACTGGGTGCTGGAGATTCCAGACCAATTTTTGAATTACTGATTACTCTCCGTCTACGTTCTACCGGACAAAAATTTCCTGCTTGCTCCCCGTACTCTATGTCCGTTTGTTTAAGAGTCTAAGAATTTCTTATTTACAGGTATTTAAGCACGTACAAGACCTAAGTCAACTCTCGCGAAGTTGAACCATTGAAATTTCCTCAACGCTTTATGTGGCCCCGTTTTCTCTGCAATTTTGGATTCCTTTTTACTTCTTTAACCAACCAAACGTAATAAAGAGTTTCGTCCAGCTCCTCTGCTAACTTCCAATCAGGTTTTTCCATTCTACTACGAATATACTCGACCTTCTGGGTCTTTTGAGAGGACTTGATAGTATCGCCTCCCCAAAAATAACGAGGTTAAGGTCAAAAATCGAATCAACCGGGAACTGAAAAGCTCGCTGAAAGCAATATGTATAAGACCAAATTAAGTACCAATTCAGAAACAGCTATTATATGATAAGTATATCACATTGGCCACTAATTTTAAAATTTTTCCGTGGAAATATAGTTCCGAATCGCCCGGTCCATTTGAAATCTATACCCGTTTTTCCCTCCTATCATTCGGGAATACGAGAGTTATAATATTTTATACTTTTAAACAGTACTATTAGCGAACCAACACCCAGAATCTTAGTATTTGACACAAAATTTTTAATTAAACACCTATTTATACCCAGTTCTTCCACCATTTATATGAAAACGAAGCGTAATTTTTGACCAATGACCTCACTTTATATCGCAATCCCCCCCGCTTACCTGGCTGCCGGGATTTTGTCTACTATTATGTTTCAAAGGTTAAATCAGCCGTCAGGTAAGCGGTAGAGGGCAAATTGGGGCTAGACAATTAACTATGGCGCTGGTGAAAGACCTGAGTTCAGGGTTGACGGAAAGAGAAGCTGTTCTGTCAATTTTGCCTGGGTCACATAAGCAACCAGGAGGCCAGGCCGAGCAGAAAAAAGAACCCGGCGACGTCAGTAATAGTGGTCATCCAGATATTCGCCGACAGGGCAGGGTCCAGACCCACTTTTTTCAACCCAAGCGGTATCATGACTCCGGCAATTCCGGCCACGATCATACTGAGGATCATGGAAACCCCCACTATAAGTGCAATCTTCAGGGAGCCCTGCCAGAAAAAAGCAATCAGTCCCACGATGATCCCTATTGAGGCTCCGTGCAGCAATCCCAGCAAAGCCTCTTTCGCCAACACCTTAAAATCCTGTCCTCCGCCGATTTCGCCCAGAGCGATTCCTCTGACCAGCAGGGCCACCGTCTGAGAACCGGAGTTTCCTCCCTGCCCGGCAATGACCGGCATAAATACAGCAAGCACCGCGTACCTTGCCACGGTACTCTCAAAAGCGCTGACGACGGTCGCGGCCAGCAAAGCTGTCCCGAGGTTGACTACAAGCCAGGGCAGCCTGTGTTTCATGGATACGGGCCAGGGCGTCCAGACTGATTCCTCCTTCGCTCCACTTATTCCAACCATTTCCAGCATGTCTTCCGTATCCTCCTGGCGAAGTACGTCTATGACGTCGTCGAACGTTATTACCCCCAGGAGGAACCCCTCGTCGCTCACCACGGGAAGTGCAAGGTAATCGAACTTGTCGAATATTCGGGCGACCTTTTCTCGATCGGCTTCCGGCGATACAGTCTTTACGTCAGAATTCATTACCTCCTTCAGCTCGAGCCAGGGCTCCCGAAAGGGAAGATTCCTTAAAGGCAGTACCCCGGTTAATTTGCCGTCTCCGTCCGTAACGTAGACATAATTAACCTCTTCCAGCTCTTTCTCTTTCTTCCTCAGCTCCTCTATTGCCTCATCAACTCGCAAGGTCTCGGGAAAGCTAAGGGCCCGGGGAGACATTGTTCCACCGGCTGTATCTTCCGGATACTTAAGCAGGCTGGCAAGTCGTTGCCTGGTGAGTTCGCTTAGGAGGGGGAGAATTTCCTCCTTCTCCTCCTCGGGCATTTCCTGAAGTAAATCGACCGAGTCGTCCGCGGACATTTTTTCCAGCAACTCGACTTTGAGATCTCTGGATAGCTCACGAAATATTCCCCAGGCCTGCCAGGGATCCAGAGCTTCGAGAGCTTCTGCAGCGAAATCCGTCTCCAATGACCGAACCTTCTCCGCGGCTTCTTCTTCGCTAAATTCGAGTAACCTGTGACCCGCTTCAGCCGGATGCAGGTTCGACAAATTTTTCTCAGTCATGGCTTAACAACCCAATAAGTGAGGGAAATTGAACAACCCCAAGTTGCGTGGTGAGTAAAAAAACCATTCAATTCATACCCAGCGCATTACCGGAGCTCGGTGAGGTTTGGCGAAGCACAATATCGCTCAAGGACCGTCCAGCTGAGAATAATTATAACACGGTCCAGCCGAACGGTCCCTTAAAAGTTCAATAAGTCTGGCTTTTCTGCGTTGATCGAATGATTTATTATAGAGATTAACTACACTGTGAACCCCATAATTCAATCCAATTAATAACGTTAATTAGTTGATCGAATCGCATTACGAAGTTATTGCCGAAAGAGTTTCAGAGTTGCTCTGAACTTCTTCGCGAAGTCCTCCCAATTCTACTTCCAGGGTTTCAAACCTCACCTGTAGATCGTCTTCAACAGAAGCAACCTGATCAGATAATGATTCGGTTTCTGCTGCCAGTTCGTCAACCCTGTCGCTCAATCCTCCATAGGCCTGCTTCCACTCTTCCACAAGATCCGCCAGGGAATTATCTTTCTCCTCCAGTTCCTTTACCTGAGCCATCAGATTATCCAGTTCCCCGGACATCTGGTTTATTTTCTCGTTTAACTCGGATTCGAGAGAAGAAATCCTCTCCTCCTGATCGGCTTTTACCGTGTCCAGCTGGTCTGAAAGGTCGTTAACCTGGGTCTCAAGCTCGTCAACTCTTTCGGAATCAACCGAAGAATTAATCCTGGCGTTGTAACTTATCCCCACGTACAATAGCCCACCAATTAAAACCAGCAAAAGAGCATAAACAGTAAATTTGGGGAAATTTGTCATTTTGCACTACCTCCAGTAGTCAATTTGATAAACTTCTTGTCAATCCTCAATAAAGTCTATTTGTATATTCGAATTAAATCAAATTTTAAACTCGAACCAGAAAAGAAAGGTTTCTCTTTCACAAGAATATATATACACCAGTTGACTGGAAACCAGAAGGGAACTATAATACAAGGTAAGCTGGTTTTTAGCGACAAAAATAAAAGATCGAGGTAAATTATGAAAAAAACCAAGATGGCGATTGCAGGAATTATAGCTATCCTTCTGGTAATCATCATCTTCCAGAACCTTGAGACGGTTTCGACCAGATTACTGTTCGCGAGGGTCGAAATGCCTCAAGCAGCACTGCTTTTCCTTACCGCAGCAGCCGGATTCGCTCTCGGTTTACTGGGTCGATTTACTTTTTTCAAGAAAAAGTAATCTCCGTAAACCGTTCAGGGTTCAAGAATTTCTACCCCTGACGGCTACGCGACGGCAATTTTTGAGTTCTCGTTTCACTAACCTTTTCATGATCAGTCTTCACAAGCGATCCGCTCATTATACGGAATTCCATCGCTAAACTAGAAATATTGCTGGGATATTTTTAACCGAACGACGAACGAAAAACCCTTTGACCAGGAGAAGATATTTTCCGTGAAAGACCATCCCAAATTTCCCTTCGATCTGGACAGAATCCAAAAAGAAATCGAGGACTCTACCAGGATAATGGTCCTGGGGGGCATGGATACCGGGAAGACCACTCTAATCCGAGAACTTCAAGGAAAATTCGGAGGACTGGTGATAGACGGAGACCTGGGGCAGTCCGAGATAGGGCCTCCCGGACTAATCTCTCTCGGTACTTACGATAACGGGATGGAAGACGGCTACTTCGTCGGCAGCTTTACTCCCAGGGGGAACCTCGTGCAGGTCATGACGGGAGTTGCGAAGCTAGGAAACAAGTGCCCTGAAAGGTGCTTCATCGATACGGACGGTTGGACCGAAGGAGATGCTGCCCGTGTCTACAAAGGAGAGATGATCAGTCTGGTCGAACCGGACTGTCTCCTGCTGCTCCAGCGCGAAGACGAACTGGAAAAATTCGCCACCTACCTTTCCGGGGATAAAATCATGTCTCTAACAATCCAGGAACTCGACGAAAAGACCAGGGCCGAAAGGTCGGCAAACCGGATTCGAAAGTTCAAATTTTACTTTTCTCGTTCCGAACGGACCAAAAAGGATTGGGAAGAACTAAAGATCGCCGGTACCCTACTGGGACAGGGAGAAAAAATTTCCCCCGCTCGGCTAGAAAAGTCCCTGAACGGGGAAGTTACAGCAGGGTGGAAATACGGAAACACACTGTCAGTTATATCCACTTCCCGACTCGATTCCGGATTGAAGAAGAAATTCAACGTTAAGCGGATCGATCATTATTCAATATCTGAACTCAAGTATCGCCTTGTCGGTTGTTACAGAGACGCTAGTTTTGTTGGAGAAGGCACGATCACCGACCTTAGCTCCAATGGAATAGAAATACTTACTCCCAAAAAGGGTTTCAACCGGGTGAAACCCGGGAAAGAGCGGGTCAAACCGAGCGGGAGAAGTATCAAATAATTAAATGTAAGCCGCCCGATATCGACCTTTTACGGATCGGTTGTCAAAATTTATTATTAACCAATTCAACACTTCGGGCCTCGGAAGGAAAAGTCTGTTCTAGTCAGACAATATCGTCCAAACAGTACAAGTAATTCGCCTGGTAAAATCAAGATTTCTTGACTCAGTACTCGTATCCCGCCCTCTGGACTGTTCCGTC
Source organism: Candidatus Bipolaricaulota bacterium (assembly GCA_018334915.1). Lineage (GTDB taxonomy): Bacteria > Bipolaricaulota > Bipolaricaulia > M55B111 > M55B111 > JAGXLP01. The sequence goes on along the minus strand of JAGXLB010000018.1, from coordinate 12,595 downwards.
ATCGTAAAAGTGCTTTACGTTCTCGATCCGGCTAACTAGATCGGCTTCTTCGATAAGCGTCTCCGGTGCTCCTCTCCCGGTACAGACCAGCTCAAGTTCTGCCGGTTTAGATTCGAGCAACCCCAAAAACTCCTCTTCCCTTATGAAACCACAGTCGAGGGCAACATTCACTTCATCCAGAACCAGGAGATCGTATTCCTCACCATCCTTTCGAAAGAATTCCGCAAGATAGGAGAGGGCTTTCTTACATTCGGTTCGTGCCTCCTCATTGTCAGTTCTCCCGAAGTCAGGATGATCTCTGACGTAGTTCCCTACAGGTACACTCAGCTCTCGCAGTCCGGTAAACGTACCCCTGGGAAAACGCTCATCATTTCCTTTGAAGAAACTAATCAGTTTCGGAGCCAGACCATGACCTTTCGCTCGAACTATCTGACCTATAGCAGAAGTGGTTTTTCCCTTTCCTTTCCCAGTAAGAACGAGGAGCTTACCCTGGGATCCTTTAGAATCTTTCATTCTACCTCCCGGAATTTAAGGACCCGGTTCTCGGAAATACGTGAATACACCCTTTAACTTCAGAATTCTCAACTTCCACCTCCACTCCAAACACCCGCGCAATATTTTCCTTCGTTAGAACTTTCCGGGGTTTCCCGATAACTTCTACCTTCCCATTGTTAAGCAGTGCCACCCTGTCGGTATACTGGGCAGCAAGATTGAGGTCGTGGATCGCGGCAATTACCGTAAGTCCCTCGGACTGGAGAGATCGAACGGTCTCCATAATTTTTATCTGATAGTTGATATCCAGGCTCGCCGTAGGTTCGTCCAGTAACAATAGATCGGGTTCCTGGGCAAGAGCCAGTGCGAGGAATACTCTCTGCTTTTCTCCTCCGCTTAACTTGTTAACGTATCTGTCCGTAAAATCTTCCAGATCGGTAACTTCAATGGCCCTTTCGACGGCCCTGAGGTCGCCATCCGAATGCCGCTCGAACCTGTCCAGATGAGGAAACCGCCCCATTTCAACAACTTCCCTGACGGTAAAATCGAATCCTACAGTTGTCTCTTGCTGGAGAGCCGCGACCTTTGTGGCAATTTCTTTAATCGGAATACGGTGGATTTCCTTTTCATCCAGGTAGACCATACCTTCGTCGGGCTCCAAAACGCCGCCAATATTTTTTAACAGTGTAGTTTTGCCCGAGCCGTTCGGTCCGACAACGCCAAGAAATTCCCCCTCACAAACCGGTAAATCCAGATCTTCCAGGACCCTTTTACCGTTGTAGGAAAACCCGAGCCCTTCGACCTTTACTTTCATCTCATCCTGCCTCCCACGATTTTTTTTCTTAACAGATAGAGAAAGAAGGGGGCTCCAAAGAAGGCGGTAATAACTCCCACCGGCATTTCGACCGGCTGCATAATTGTCTTCGCCATGACGTCGGTATAAATCAGGAACACTCCTCCTCCAAGCGCTGCGGCGGGCAGAAGAATTCTATGATCAGGACCAAGTATCATCCTCATAATATGGGGAATAACCAACCCCACAAATCCTATCGATCCCGCTGCAGCAACTGAAACAGCAGTTATCGTGGTAGCTAAACCCAGTAAAGTCTTTTTTACGGTTTCCGGCCTGACCCCGAGATGGGCGGCAGCGCTTTCCCCCAGAGCCAGGGCGTTCAGGTCCCGGCTCCAGGCAAGAATTATCCCGGTTCCAAGAGTCACAATCGGCAACAATATCTTGAACAGGGGCCAGCTTGACCGCCACAGTCCGCCCATCATCCAGAACAGAACCCTGTGCTGCTCGTAGGGCCCGGCTATAAATATAAGAGCTGTCGTGACTGCGGAAAAAAGTGACGAGAGGGCTACGCCGGCCAGAATGAGCGTGTAGGAGGACGATGAACCTCGACTCCAGCTTATCCGATAGACGACAGTAACCGCGGTCAAAGCACCGATAAGCGCACCAATCGGAAGGGCAAAATTTGAGGTAAATCCCAGAACAACAACCGTGGCCGCCCCGGCCGATCCTCCACTTGCTACTCCGAGGATATAAGGCGTAGCCAGCGGATTTCTAAATATTCCCTGCATAACCGTCCCCGAGAGTGCCAAAGAACTGCCCACAAGCAACCCGGTAAGTACTCTGGGGAGCCTGAGCTCGAAAATGATAGTCTGAAAATTATCGGGCAGGCCGGAGAAATTCAACCAAGGAAGTTCGTTTGTTAGAATGAGCAAACTTTTGCCAAACGGTATTCTCACTGGTCCAATCGCGACACCGGCCAGGAGGGCAAAAGCCAAGAGCACGAACAGGACGAAAAAGGTCACTTTTGGTTTTGCCCTATTCATGTCTCGTAAATAAAAATATTTGCTGAACCTCTCCGGCTACCCATGAACTACTTATCAGAGGTTTACTTCTTTATCGTAGACTCTCTCGAACAGGTTTATTGCTCCATCAACTATCTTCGTTCCGCGCTGGTTTATCATGGAATCCTCGTCCCGGGAGAGCAGCAATATATTCTCTTCTTTTATCGCCTTTACACCTTTGAGACCGACTTCATTCTTCAAACTCTCCACCGACAACCCCGATATCTCAGTTGCTATAATGAGCTCCGGATTCCTTTGAATTATTTTTTCCGTGCTTACAGGTTTGTAGCCGGAAAGGTCACTGAAAACGTTATCCAGACCGGCCAGTTCCAGCACCTGACCGACAAGAGTGTTTTCGCCAACTGTGTACATGCGCTCGCTAAGCGTGTACAACGTCGTCTTTTTTTCTTCCAGCTCCCTAACTGCTCCCCTGAGCTGAAATTTCTTGTAGGCCATCTGTCCAACGATCTCTTGAGCCCGATCCTTGGTCCCCGTTAGGTAACCCAGCTCAAGGATCGCTTCACTGACTTCGTCGATGTCTTTGCCTCCCACGGCGTAGACGGTGGTATCCAGGTCTTCCAGCTTACTTACGACATCTTTCTGAGCGACGCCGTCCACTATTATCAGATCAGGGTTTAAGGCAGCGATTTTCTCCATAGACAACTTGAACTTACCGACCTTTTCCGTTTTATCCGCTTTCGCCTGGAGTTTGGGAACGTAAGACAGGTATTTAGTTAGGTCGGATACGCCGACGAGTCTTTCGTCTAATCCAAGATCGAGAGCAATTTCAGTCGTGGAAGGAATGGTAGTAACTACCCTTTCAGGGTTACCGGAAAGGCTGACTTGCCTGTCAAGGCTGTCAGTAACCGTCCGTGTCGCTTCAGCATAGCCGAAGTTAACGACAGCCAAACCGAGCAAAATAGTTATCAGCAAAAGAGAAGAAAATCTTTTCATCTAGAAAATTACCTCCAAATTAAATATAAAAGAAAAAAATCATTTAGTGGGATACTTTATCCCACTAAGTTGGATATTAGTGTAACGCCAGTATAGAAACATTTCAACTACGGTTTGTTATGAGGTTGGTTTTCCCGGATAAGGCCTAAATTATTCTTCTGAATAAGAACTTATCTAGGCAATAATTGAAAAATCAACCGGTAAAAAAAGGGCAATTGGAAGTTGTAAGATCGGTTGTTTTCCTGTTCTGCACCCAGGTTTATTCTTGAAAACGGAGATTGCATATGATATTATCTCTAAAGAAAGTGAACACCTTCACGTGAGCTCCTAGAGGGGAGGGGGTGCCTCCTAGAGGGGGTGCGAAACATAAAAAGCCGTTAGAACCACTAAAGCATTATATGAACCTCAAGTTAGCGTTCCCGCTAATTCAAGTTTTTTTTTAACCCGCTGAAGGAAAAATTTTAAGGAAATAGTAATTTACGAGTTCTCCCCAACAGGAATAGAGCTGTGACCAGGTAGATTGCGATGAAGGTGGAAGCACCCAATGTGTTCGGTCACGAAATCTAAGAATAATTGGGAGGCAACATGAAAGTAATTGACAAAAGCGACTTTGATGTATTTGTCGACAATTTAATAGCAAATGATGACAGAGAGGTAGTTGGGGTCCAGGAAAAGGACAGTAAATTCGCATTCGAAACTCTCCAATCGGCAGACGATCTTCGGCTTGATTACGACGTAACTATCCTTCCACCTAAGAAATACTTCATGCCCCAGCGTGAAACTCTCATAGAATACAACCTCGATGAAGGAGAAACAACACCGGTAAACCGGGTAGTTCCAAGGATAATTCTGGGGATACACCCTTATGACCTGGTGGCGATAGAACAGATGGATAAGGTATTCGAGGACACACACGAGGACCCTCATTACCTGGAGAAAAGGCGTAAATCCGTTCTGGTTGGCGTAAATATGGAAAACGTTTCCGATAAATCATTCGCCAAAACCATGGGTACAGCCACCACCGACAGCGGTTACGACATTATGCTGACGGATATAGGAGATATGTATACAATTGAAGTCGGCTCGTCAAAGGGTAGTGCTCTGCTCGATAAAGCCGGGTCTGCAATAGATGACGTGGGACCGGAAGAAATAAAAAAGGTAAAACAGTTTAAAGAAGAGCTTTCCGAAAAGTTCAGGACGGACCCAAAATTTGATCCGTTCGAACTACCTTCCTTGCTCAAAGAATACTACGGAAAAGACCAATTCTGGGAAAAGAACTCGGAAGATTGCCTCAGCTGTGGTACCTGTAACCTCGTATGCCCCACCTGTTACTGCTTCGATGTCCAGGACATCAATGATATATCGCTATCCGAAGGAGAAAGGATGAGAACCTGGGATGGTTGTATGCTGGAGGCGTTTGCCGAGGTGGCGGGAGACGAAAATTTCCGAGAAGAGAAGGCGGCGCGTTATCGTCATAGATACATGAGAAAGGGTAGATACATGTATAACAGATTTGGTGATATTGCCTGCGTTGGATGTGGCAGGTGCTCGGAACAGTGCCTTCCCGACATTGCCGATCCGGTAGATATATTTAACCAAATGAAGGAGGGAACCTCATGAAAGAAAGTAACCTAACAAAAGAAGAGAACGTCGAGAATCCTGGAACCTCACCTTACAGTACCCAGAAAGCCAGGATTATTGGAGAGCGCCAGATGACCACGGATAGTAAATTATTTACTTTGGAACTGCAGAGTGGAGAAAGATTGAACCATGATCCGGGGCAATTCGTCGAATTGTCAATTCCGGGAGTAGGTGAAGCACCAATATCCGTTACTTCCTCGCCCACCAGGCGTCTGGACTCGTTCGAGCTCTGCGTAAGAGCTGTGGGAAACGTAACCAATACCCTGCACGAAATGAATGTAGGCGATAGCGTCGGCATAAGAGGCCCGTTTGGAACGGGATTTCCGGTAGAGGAATTTCAAGGCAATGACTTGCTATTTATTGCTGGTGGATTGGGAATAGCGCCTCTCAGATCCTTGATTAACTACACTCTGGATAGAAGGGACGAATATAACGACTTAAACATACTGTACGGATGCAAAAGACCCTGCGAACAAATGTTCGAGGACGAAGTTGACCACTGGGCACGCCGTCAGGATATATATCACGAAGCGACAGTGGATTTCTGTCCTGATAAGGTATGCTGGGATGGTAATATAGGAGTAATTACGGAACTTATACCCGGTGTGGATATAGATTTGGACAATACTTACGCCATCGTATGCGGGCCGCCGGTGATGTACAGGTTTGTGCTCGAGGAACTGGACGAGAAGGAACTACCCCACGAACAAATTTACCTCTCACTGGAAAGGAGAATGAAATGCGGTATTGGAAAGTGCGGCCACTGTCAGATTAACGGTGCCGAAGAAGTCCTCTACGCCTGCCAGGATGGCCCCGTATTTAACTACGAAAGAGTCGAGGGTTTTGAGGAGGCCATATAATGAAACCAAAGGTAGCTTTCTTTGACTTTGCCGGCTGTGAGGGGGACCAGTTACAGGTCGCTAACCTGGAAGAAAGACTTCTCGACCTGCTGGAAATAGTCGAAATCGTTAATTTCAGAGAGGTCATCTCCCAGAAATCGGACGATTACGATATTGCTTTCGTGGAGGGATCGATTGCCACCGACCACGATGCCGAAAGACTGGAGGAAATAAGAGGAAATGCGGACATACTCGTAGCGCTTGGTTCCTGTGCCGCTATTGGAGGGATAAATTCAATTAGAAATTCCCAGGACCCGGAAAAAGTGGAAGAAAGAGTCTATGGCGAAGACGCAGATAAGGTCGAAGCCTGGGACAAAGCCAAGGCTGCAGACGCTATAGTAGACGTAGATCACTACATTTACGGCTGCCCGATAGATAAGGACGAATTCATTCACGTGGTAGAATCGCTCGTTCAGGGCAAAGAGCCTAACATACCTACTTACCCCGTTTGTGTGGAATGTAAGATGAACGAGAACGTCTGCGTCTTTGCCCGTAACGGGGGAGACAAAAGTATATCCTCAGCAAAGAGGGAAGTTCAGGTACCAGGCAGCCAGGAGGTTGAACAGGGACCTTTCTGCCTCGGACCCGTAACTCGCGCCGGCTGTGACGCAAAGTGCATAAACGAGGGCACGACTTGCTGGGGCTGCCGAGGGTTAGTCGACAATCCCAACCAGAATGCTCACAAGAAGGTACTGGATAAATACGGATTGACCGTTGAGGAAGTATTAAATAAATATAACCTGTATTTTGGCTGGCAACAGGAGGAACGCAAAGATGAGTAACGAGAAGATAGATGTAGACGTAGAATATCTCACTAGAGTAGAAGGACACGGCAATATAAAGGTAAACGCTAGTGACGGTCAGATCGAAAAGTGTGAATGGCAGGTAATTGAGACTCCCAGATACTTTGAGTCGATGGTCGTCGATCACAGCTGGAAGGAACTTCATCATATAACTTCAAGAATATGCGGTATCTGCTCGATCGGCCATACTGTGGCATCCTTAAAAGCAACGGAAGCCGCCATGGGAATTGAAATATCCAAACAGGACGAGTTGCTGAGGAAACTGATACTCCATGCGGAAAACATGCAGAGCCACATTCTGCACGTGGGCTACCTTGCTTTGCCCGATTTAATGGGCGAAGGATCAGTCATTCCTCTGGCATCTTCCCATCCGGAAGAGCTCAAGACGGTAATAAGGTTACACAGGCTTTCCAACGAAATGTCCGAAATGGTCGGGGGTAGAACCACACATCCTCAGAGGTTGATTCCAGGCGGCTTTTCCAAGATTCCTACGGAAAAGGAACTAACCGAGCTTAAGAATAAATTAAGGAACTCGTTTAACGACCTCATGGCTGTGGCCGACCTATGTGAGGCAAAAGCAGACAAATTCCCCGACTTTAACCGGGAAACCGAATTTATCTCTTTAACCAACGAAGACGAGTACGCCTTCTATGATGGACAGGTCCGGTCCACGGATACGGGCATACAACCTGTCACGGATTACAAAGACATCACGAACGAATTCGTAGTTAATCAATCCACGGCAAAGTTCGCCCGCAACAACAGGCAATCCTATATGGTCGGGGCACTGGCTCGATTAAATAACAACTACGACCAGCTTTCCCCGATGGCTAAGGGGGTCGCCGAAAGGTTTAACCTGAAGCCTGTAAACCATAACCCATTTATGAACAACATTGCCCAGCTCGTCGAAGTCGTTCATAACGTCAGGGACTCCATTAACATAATCGATAAACTGCTCGAAAACGGGCTCGAACCTCAGGAAGAGTACCACGAGCCGGAAATTGAGGTCAAAGCAGGTAGAGGAATAGGTGCGGCTGAAGTACCAAGGGGTATCCTGTTCCACGACTATACTTACAATGAAGAGGGAATCTGTACTGCAGGAAACTGCGTAATCCCGACGAATCAAAATCACGCGAACATTCAGCAGGATATGGAAGAGCTTGCCCCAAACCTGATAAACGAGGGCAAAGATGAAGACGAAATCGAACTTAACCTGGAGATGCTGGTCCGAGCTTATGACCCGTGCATTTCCTGCTCTGCCCACCATCTGGACGTTGAGTTCGTAGACTAACTTCCGAGGTGAATAGTGGCAAAGTTAGGCGTGATAGGAATTGGCAACACGCTGAAAGGCGATGACGGAGTAGGGGTGATGCTGGTAAACCGCCTGGAGGAGGAAGATTTCTCCGACGAAGTAGAATTTCACGAAGTCGGAACCTCCGGGCTCAATATCATCCACTACCTCAAGGACCTCGATAAAGCAGTAATAATCGACGCCCTCAGAAGCGAAGGGGAACCAGGTAACTCGACCTTTTTTCGTCCCAATGAGGTCGATAACAGCATAAAGATCAGAAGCACTCATGATGCGAACCTGCTGGAGGCGATCGATTTATCGGAGACTTTAGGCGAACGGCCGGAAGATATAGTAATAATGGGCATTATCCCCGAGGATATATCTCTCAGAGATGAACTTTCCCCGCTATTAAAGGAAAAACTACCGGAACTGGAAGAGAAGTTAAAAGGAAAGATAAATTCGTTGCTGGAAGAGGAGGGCGGAGGCTTTCCGTCCTCCTGATTCTCCTTCAACTTAACCTCCCTTCATTTTACTCGACCCACAAATTCCCTCCAAGCAATCTTCTCTCAACTCTTCCACCAGGGACGTCGTTAATTTTGTAGCCCTTAAAAGCCCCCTGCCGCTTAGCAGACCGTTCAGTAAAATCCTTTTCACCGAAGATGTAGGTTTAGGCCGAGCGGGCACGGTTCTATCCTTTAACCAACACAAAGCAGGGCGGGTCCCTGTGCCCGGCCGACAGGACCTCCGAGCTTCCCGGACCGAGAAATTTCCGACTCGCGTGCTCTAACGGAGTTGTTTCTGCTCAAGTTCGACTACTAAGTATTTATCCTAGTTAGGGTTAGGGTTACCCAAACCTTTCTCTCCAGGCTCTTCCCCACTTACCTGGCTGCCGGATTTTGTCTACTGCTGTGTTTAAAAGGTTAAATCAGTTGCCAGGTAAGTGGGGAAGAGCAGATGACGGACCACGCACCGCTTCGCTGGAATTTTCTCGGCCCGGAGCCCTAGCCAAAGTAGCCACTGTATGGCGTCAGGTTCTCTGGTAATTGTTCAGGAAAATCCTATCGGAGGCCGAGCTGTCCAGCACTCAATTGGGCACTACATTCCGAAAGAGGCGAGTAGTTGTTTTATCGGCAATTTATGACAAATTTCCCCAGTATACGGATGAAGGCTCCAATTGAGTGCTGGATGCGGTTTTATCGAACAATTACCAGAGAACGGCGCTAGCTACTCTCAATATACGACATAAAGGACGAGAATAAGCTGGGCTCCCAGGCCCGTCCGATAGTTTCGAAAAGGCCTTTTTAAACAATAGCCGGAGCATAGGAGCCTCGGATGCTATTGTTCGCGAACTAGTAATAGCCTAGAAGCGCAAACTTTCACCAACTTATCCCAACCTCTGGGGAATTCACCCTTGATTTTGTCGGACGGTCTGCTAAAGCTAGACCACATTCAATCATTAATTTCCTTCAACCCACTGCCATCAAGTTGAAGATAACCTTCGCTCGCACAATTCCGACATAGGCACTGACCGTTCTTCTCTACACCCTTCGGAGCCATGAATTTCTCCCCGCAGCTGTCGCAGTACTCGTCTTCGTAGATCGGTGCGTAATCGGGCAGGTTTGGCGTGTCAATCCTTTCAATATCAAATAGATCCTTTGCTGGCTTCGTAACCAGATCGAACCCTATCTCGCGCCAGTTTCTCTTCAGCCTTTTTTCCTCTTCCTCCGTCCCATTACGCTCCTCCACAACCTTTTCGAACAATTGTCTTGCTTCGGGATATTCCTCTTCCAGAAAGTTCTCCTCGCTAAAGTAGAGCCTGATCCCATCTCCACCTCTACAGGCAAGAGTGAAGGCCGTCTTCCCGTAGTCCCTGTAGATCAGCGCATTGTTTCCGAACGTACAACCTGTGACGTACTGGATTCCGTCACTGAAACAGCTATTAGTCTCTACAATTGCTATCGCCTCCTCCATATCAGGGGCGGACTCACCGAGTTCAGAAACCGCGAATTGAGCGGCGACAACTCCAAGTGAGAGAAAAGGACAGAAGTGGCCGTGCAACTGACCCGCCTCCAGCAAGAGACCCTCGGTATCTCCTCTCGACGTCAATTTCCGAACCTTCTCGCGGGGATTACGTTTTAGCTCATCTTCGTCCAGAGAAGAGCTGTCAAACGGATCAGCATAAGGTTTGATGTCGATGACGGGTGTCCCGTTCACCGCGTCCAGTCCCCGGACCTTCAACTTGTTTCCGTTCCTTTCTATAAGCTCTACGACTGTCGCACCAACAGAACTGGGCCGATGAGGACTACGGGAAGCAAAAACTCCTCGGTCCTCTCCATGGCGTCGTGGAGCAACCAGTTCGTACCCGTCCGAAAGGTGCAGATAGAACAAAACCTGAAGAAAGTCATTGGTCTCAATTTCGTAAAGTCCGTCTTCGTAATCCGGATAAATTTGGAGTACGCTCTCGCTATCCCTCATTAAGTCGGGGCTCTGCGTTTCCTCGAAGTTGTTTCTTACAACACCTATCTCTTCTAATTCCAATTAAATCACCCTCTATTTCCGGTCAAAGGTCGTTTCGGTTCAATCCAGCGCGTAGAGTGGTTCTCATTAACTTCTACTTCAACACCGTAAACGGGCTCGATAGTCTCAGGGGTCAGAACTTCAGGCCCACCCCGGGCAAATATCTCACCTTCCTTCATTATCAACAACTCGTCACAATACTTCGCAGCCAGATTAAGATCGTGGAAAGTTATCAATGCCGCTCTATCGTCGGTTAACCAGTTCTGAACGGTATTCAGTACTTCAAGTTGATGGCAAAGATCGAGGCTTGCCATAGGTTCGTCAAGAGAGAGCACCCTGGGGTCCTGAGCAAAAGCACGTGCTATCAAAACCTTTCGTAACTGCCCCCCGCTCAGCTCTCTGACGTCCCGCAGGGCAAGCTCATCAAGTCCCATTTCAGCTAGGGTCCGGGCAACCGCCGTGAGGTCTCCTTCGGACGGCTTCCAGCGATTCCGAGCTGACCTGCCAGTTAACACAGCGTCAAAAACCGTGTAGGGGAAGGTCTGATTTTCGGCCTGCGGGACGTAGCCAATTGTCCTGGCTATCTCTCGTCGGGAAAAATTAGCCAGATCCCGTCCCTCGAACTCCAGGTCCCCGCCATCCGGTTTAACCAGACCGTTAAGGCACTTGATCAAGGTCGTCTTTCCCGATCCGTTGGGACCGACTACGCCCAGTATACTTCCGTGATCAAGATCAAAGCTTATCCCCTTTAACACGGGCGTTTCGTCATAGCTGAACTTCAACTGGTTCACCTGGAATATTACCAATATCCTTTCCCCCTTATAACAAGATAAATAAACAACGGAACACCAAGAAAAGACGTCAAAATACCAACCGGCAGGACAATTGGAGCAGCCACAGTTCTTGCAGCTGAATCGGATCCAAGCAAAAGCAGGCTTCCGACCAGGCAAGAAGACGGAACCAGGTACCTCTCTTCCCCGCCTATACAACGCCTAACTATGTGAGGCACTACGAGCCCAACAAATCCGATCACCCCGACGAAAGAAACCATTAATGCCGTCACGAAACCCGAAAGTAAAGTTCCGGTTAACCTTAACCGGGACGGATTGACGCCCAGGCTCCTCGCGGTCTCGTCGCCAGAACTCATCGCCCTGAAACTCCAGCTACGATAGATAAAATACAGGCTAATTGGGACAACTGCAGCGGCAATAACAGTCAGCTGGATCCAGTTTGTCCTCCCCACGTCTCCAAAAGTCCAGAATACGATCGAAGAAAGTTGAGTTTGATCTGCGAAATACTGCATTACGGTGTAACCAGCTGTAAAGAGAGAACCAAGTGCTATTCCTGTCAATATAAGGGTCACAGGCGAGGCGTTCTTATACTTTCCCAGTAAAACAATTACCATGACCGCCAGCAGGGACCAGCTAAAAGCAGATAGAGCTGTGATATATGGATTGGTTAAGATTACTCCGCTTTCCCCGCCTCCGGACGAACCCGCACCGAGTACTACGAGGGAGAAAGCAGCCCCAAAAGCGGCGGCGTGCGATATTCCCAGAGTGTAAGGCGAAGCCAGCGGGTTTCTCAGTAGCGACTGCAGTGCCGCCCCGGCCACAGCCAGCCCGGACCCAACGAGAATCGCTGTCAGTACCCTGGGGGCCCTGATATTCCAGATTATCGTCCGGGCCATTTGGCTTCCCCCTCCGACCAGGGCCCTTGAGGTCTCGAGGAAGGAAAAGTTTACCGCCCCGATACCGAGGGAAAAGACGGCAAGGACAACCAGGAGAACTGTAACTACGCCCAGAAAGGCGATCTTTCTCCCGAAGTGGCTCTCGTAACTGGCTTTTATCTCTTTTACCTCAGCAGAATCCATAGGCCGGTTTTTAGAAGACACCTCCGTTTTTCTTTTTAACCCGAGAATTCTCACCCGCTATCCAATAGACGTCAAATATCCTCAGACTTTAGAAATCTTGTAATTTACCAGCAAATAGCTGAGAACCCCAGGGCACCCCCTGGGGATGAATCGGCTGGTTAACTTAACTTGATACGAGGTACCCAGCAGTCAATTCGCCCTGATTATTCAGGTTCGGTACTGGCACAAGACCAGTTCCGAATTGACTGCTGGGTGCTGGGTCTTCTTTTGTAAA
>JAGXLB010000145.1 GCA_018334915.1 Candidatus Bipolaricaulota bacterium | reverse complement strand
TACCAAACCCGATAGCTTTTCACCCATTAGCTTACTAATTACAAAGATCAGGAATTCACCGAGTGCTTTTGCTGCTGTGTGTAGAAATAGGAACACCTTTTTGCCCCACGGGCCAGGTATTATGCTCCCCTGGCTTTCCTGGGCCAACACCGGTAAGTTTGTAATCGAAACCACCAAGAAGGTAAGAAGCAACAAAGAAGTTACATAATCTGTAGTTTTTTTCGTAGAATTCACTTTACCCTCCTTTAATAATTTCTCGTAATCTAGCAAATATTTAGTGCCTCAGTTTTATGATTGTTTCGTGCACAAATATCAAAGATCTTTTGTTGCTATTTTTCTCCAAATATTGAGGTTGTATTTTATTCATAATTTAACAAGTTGGACTGTGATTTCGCAAACTGGAGTGGAAAAACTGAAGTATCTGTAAGATTTTCTGATCAAAAGTTACAAAGTAAAGTTTGCTCAAAATTCAACGATATTTATAATAAAGATATGTTCAATATTCGTAGAAGAAATTTATTTTTTATCATCCTGATTGTTGGTGCTATCTCCGTCATACCTGTTCAACCAATAAAAGCTGTAAACGGGGACTTTATAGATGTTTGCTCGTTTGGTTGCAATTATGAAAGAATTCAACCGGCCATAGACGCTGCCAGCCCGGGAGGAAAAATTTTAGTGAAATCTTTGACTGTAGTTGATGTTCCTTTCATTCAAAAATACCTGCCCGTTAAGGTTTTCAAGGCTAATCTGGATATAGATAAACCCCTGACCATAAAGGCGTCGGTTCCCCACCATATTGTGATAAAGCCCGAGGAAGATCTTAAAAGTGTTATTTCGATGGGTTCAGGAGCAAAAGGGGTAAAGCTTGAAGGTCTGGATATTGTGGGCAGTGGCGGAAAAAGGTGTACCAGAGCTGGAATGCCTAAATGCCCGACAGGTATATCCGTTAAAATGGGGGCTAATCTTACGCTGTCTGATTGTTCAGTCTCTAACAATGGCGGTTTTGGTCTAGAGGTAAGGGACTCAGCAACTGTAAACGTTTTGCAATCTAAGATTGCCAGTAACAAAACTGGTGGAATCCTATATGGCAGGGGAACAAAGGGGAAAGTTATTAACAGCACTATAATTGATAATGGGAGGGGTGTAGTCTCTTACAGTGACAAAGTTGAGGGGGAGAATAACGAATTTAGAAAAAACGGAACGCCACTTGTTGGTAACCTAGATCCATCGTTCAGAAACAAATTAAACACCACCAAGAAGAAGCAGATAATATACGATAAAGAGGAATATCCTACCCTTCAGCATGCCGTAGACGCGTTAAAACCAGAGGGAATAATTTACGTGGTATCCGGTGAGTATGACGATGCAGTTACAGTTGATAAAAACATGTCCATTGTTGCTATGCGTTCAGCCTTTGTAATACTGGAGTCGGAAAAGACTTTTTCAACGGGTATCTCCATGATCGGTGACGCGAGTCTTGAAATCCACCATATACAGCTCTCAGCTGGTTCGACGGGGATGACTGTTGCGGGCAACAGTAGTGTCACAGCAGAAGAAATGAACTTTTACGGAAATGGAAACGGGGTAGTTTTACTCAACTCGGCTGATGCGACGATTAAGGACAGTAAGTTTTATTTTAACTGTTATGCAGGAATTCTATTGCGTGATTCCGCCAGTTTAAAAGTCATCGACAACGATTTCTATACCCAGTGGGCGGGGATTATGGTAAAAGAACCCAAAAAGTTTAGCGGTTCAATTGAGGGATGGAATAATAACCTGGACGGGAATAAGAATAAGCTCCTTAATATGTCTGAGGAACTAAAAAGTCAATTAATGGGAGAGAGGGATGAGGGCGAAACTAATAAGAGTGGTCAATTGGAGTAAGAGATAGATTTGGCCCCCTTTAGTGATTTGAATGGATTTTTACATCAAAATGGCCAAGTGAAGAGAACGTTTTTGGTAAAACTCAGGATAGAAACATAAAACCAAACCACAGACTAAGTAGGGAGTCTACAGTGGCGAAAGAAAATTGGGAAAATTCGGAGACAAGAGATGAGATAAATAGTGATCTTGAAAGCGGAAGCCCAGAATGACGCCCGAACTGCAGGAGAGAGGCTACTACGTCGGAGAACGTGTCGCGAGAAAGTTGATGAAACTATTCGGAATTCGGTTAAAGCACAACATAAACAAGCCTCCGCCATCGGAGGCACGAAAGAACACGGACACAGCACTTAAAGCAATCAAGCAAGCTGCTTTCAATCTGAAGGAGCTTGGCCACACGTTAAAGGGTAAACGACCAGGATCTGGTCTACATCGGATACAAGTGGATTAGAGAGGTGTTGTTCAACCAAAGTGCTCGAATTTACTACTCGGAGAACGGAGCCAAAGGCAACGTTCACATGGAGTCGTTCACCGGCCACTTTAAATGCCCCCACAAGTCGCTTTTTTGTGAGGCGGAAAGTCTAGAAGAGTTGAGAGTTATAGTTGAAGACAGGATTAATTACTGGAACAACCGTAGGAAACACGCTAGCTTGCAAAACCGGATACCAATTGAGTATATTGAACAGAGGCTTAAAGATGAAAGCTAGTCAAACGCGTTCGAACAAAAGGTCATTTGCAGGAGTGGGAAGAATTCCTGAAACCCACAAAAACAGCCCCTACTGGTCCAACTTTCGGGATAAGCGCCCTTCCACAATTGCCTATTATCTCAGATAATTATTCCCAAATTCAAAAAATCGTTAGAATTTTGCTAAAAAGATATTATTTATGCAAGTAATCAATTTTTTCATCTCTACAGTATATTGCATACCCCACGAGGATAACAACTGTAAAAAATATGATCACTGAAGTAACAATCAAGAAAAGATCTACACTAAAAATGTATGTGAAAAAGTTTGAAGCGTAAATCGTAACGACAAAGAAAAGTAGTAAATAAAATAATTTCGCATTTTTAACATATCTCTGCAAAATTGAATATCCTAATTGATGGTAAAGCCAGAAACCTGTAACTCCAAAGCCAAAAACGGTTGCAGAAAAATAAAGGCTGTCAATATAATTAGAAATAATCATTGGCATTGAAAAAACAATCAAATATACCCCTAAGAATTCTGAAATTATATTACCGGCAATAAGGTGTTTTTCTGCTAATTCATCCTTTAACCTAGCGATATTTCCGGATGCATTTGCATAAATTAAAGTAGAATAGAGAAAAGCAAATGCACTAACGAATAGATACAGTAATGGCATTTTGAGGGTAGCTAGCGATCCTTCTCTCGTTTGTAACAATAAACCAATAAAGAAAAACGAAACCATTGCCATTATGCTTGTTAAAGATAAACTGGAGCTAGTTTCATCCATTAACAATTCTAATTTATCTTCTTCCTCAATGCTTTTACTCAAAGAGGTCTCCTTCCGAATATTTTCCCATTAAAATTTCTGAATTACTAATTTTAAATCCGTAGTAACCTTTGCTAAAATTAGATTGCAATTTGTCAATATTGTCAGTACTTATCCGAATTTTATTAGTGAAAGAGGGGCTTCGAGAAAGGACTTTGCGCAAAATTAAACTACTCTGATTCTCTTTATAGAAACCCTTTAATAGTTTTGATAACAGCCAATCCCTATTATTAACAAAAGTTTTAAGCGAAGCGATATTGGTTGGGCCAACAGTAGCAACTAGGTTTGTAGTTCCACCCTGCCGACATTTCTCTTCTGCCCTCTCCAGTAGTTCTGTTGCAATCCCCCTCCTTCTGAATTCTGGCAAAACTGTAATGGCAGCACAGTACATTTGCCCCTTTTCTTTGGTCGAAAGAAATGCGGTATACCCAACAATTTTTTTTATTTTGGCAACAAAAAGATATCCAAGAAAGTTTGCAGTAGGAATTAGTATATCAACTGGTAGAGCTTGTTCACCATAATATTCTTTTTCAATTTTCTCCACTTTTTCAATATCTTTTCTATCAACAGTTTCTGTAATATTCATTTTATCCTCCCTAAACTCTTCCCCAGAACACATTTTCATGGAATTATTTTATGATTAGTCCTTGCTAACTCTTAAAATAAAGATTAAACAATAAATGGCCTTTATAAAAGTAAAACCTTACCAATCCCACCAAACGTGCTTCTTCTGGCACTTAACTTTTTTCTTTCTATTAAAATGTAAGCCTGTTCTTTTGTTTTTGACTAAATACAGGTTTTCCCTATCGAAGACCCACTTACCGTGCTCAGCACATTGGAATTCCTATGTCACCACACCGTTTTCGCTGGGATAAATGTTGGGGGTTGATGGCTGGTTGTATAATAAAAGTCGAACACCTATGGACTTGTCTGTTCGGCAGAAATGAGAAAGAATGTCATCAAAAAAGAAAAAGGGAGATCCGATTACAGTGAAAAAAGGGAATCGTTCCAGAAGAGAAAACGGGTCAATTACCTGTATTTAGAAAAGGAATACTCCAAACGGGAAATTGCCCGCCTGGAGGATGTAAGTACTGATTTTGTCGTCAAGTGGACACAATCACCTGATCAGGACCTCCAGGTCGACAACAGAGGCTGGCCGAAGGGTAAATTAACGAAGTGGAACGGGAAGATGAAGGGAAAAATAAAGTCCATCCGAGAAGAGCTGGAAAACGACCCCGAACAGTTCTACATCGGACCCACGGCAGTCCAGATAGAGCACCACCGACGTTACCCAGAAGAGGATCTACCTCCGGTAAGGACGATCGGAAAGATCCTCTCCGATCTAGATATGACGAACGAGCAACAAAAGGGCAAGAATAAGGGAGCTGCCAAATACCTGAGGTACCCGGAGAAGACGATCTACGAGAAAATTGGAGACAGGATACTGGAAGCCGACTTCGTCGGCGAAAAGTACATTACCGGAAGGACAGAACCGATAAACTTCATCGGCTACTCCTTCAAGAAAGAACCAAGACTGCACCACTTCCAACGCGTAGACGGGGAAACTACCGATGAATTCATAAACAAAACAGAAAAGTTCTTCTCCCGGTTTGAGAAACCGGATGTAGTTAAAGTGGACAATGCAATGGCCATGATCGGTGGCGGTCGAGGGGAACGAGCCCTTTCTTGGACGATGATCTTCCTCCTAGAAAACCAGATTTATTCCGTCTACTCAGTACCTAAAAAATCCTTTACCCAGGCCTCCATAGGGGGGAAACAACTCCGTATTTGCCCGCAAGTTCTGGAACAGGTTCGATGGTTCGGATTCTCCAGGTCTCTACTGTGGAGTATCTCACCTACCATACTCTCCCCGGTAAATACAATAGGGGTAAAGCCACCCAACGGGTCAAGGACGCCATCATGCAGTAGCCCGATACAGCGTCCGGCATAATCCCTATTCGAGGGAATATTATCGAAAGAAAAAGTAAGAGGGCAAAAGCCATGGCACGCCATAAGATGTCTCGCCCATCAACTAATTATGGGCATCTACGCCATGCTGAGAGACAGGACTCACTACCAACAAAACAGGAATTAATCATAACGAAGAACAGAAAAGGAGGTTGTAGCGGCTCTGGCGTATAGGAGTGGCTGACAAACCCCGATAGATGTTTTGGTATAGACTATCTTCAATTCCTTTTTCGAGAAGTTTCTCCAGCTCCAAGATCCTCTTTTCGTACTCGGCTACCGTATCGTTATCGCAAAATACTTCCGGTCCTTTTTCCAAAAAATGGCTTTTCCACTTGGAGAGGGTGACCGGATGTACATCGTAGGCCCTTGCCACTTCTACTAATTTTTTTGTCACCCTCAACTAGAGGGGTTGCGTAAAAAAGTTCGAGAACCGCCTGGAACTTGAACTTGACTGAATAAGTCTTCTTTGTCGTCACTTAACTCACTCTTTTGTACCGGAGTGATTCTACCACTTTTTAGCTCAACTGAGAAGCAAAATCTTAGTCGTGCAAGTGGTACAGTTTTTTAGGGTCAGTTCCGTATTCGGTAACGTTTTGGTAATTTTTATAGTTTGACAGTAAAATGTTGTTTTGATACCATGTATGAAAGATAAGTTGTATTTCGTTGAGCCATGGTTAAATCAAGTTAGGCTATGGGTTGGGAATCAACCCATAGCCTAACTAGCCACCCAGGAAAAGGAGTTATATCTAGTAGGAGGTTATTTTAGCTCATTTGAACTATTTGAACTAACTATGAACTAACTAATTGATTAGTAGCTTAAACTCTCACTATTCGCGAACTTTTAAAATAAAAAGGTCTTTTAGGGGGCTCTTATGGTTTTATTTAATACTCCCTGCAAGAAATTACTCCTGATTTTCCTTATTATATTTACTCTTTCC
>JAGXLB010000144.1 GCA_018334915.1 Candidatus Bipolaricaulota bacterium | reverse complement strand
TCCGCGGTGCCACCGACCCAAACCCCGGCGCGGTTTGGCGGTTGCATTCTCGTTTGTTTGCTTCAGGGAACCTGAAGACCGTGCCAAACAAACTCCGAAAACCACCTTGGAGCAGGTTTTTTGATTAAAAGAAGAGAGAAAGCAGAAAAACCTCAGGTGTAAGCAGACTTACCCTATAAGTTCGTTACCTAGATTTAGAAGCTCTCACTGCCGTTTTAGGCGGGTTTCGTTCGGCCGGCCATAGTTAGGTAGGACCCGTTCAACTAGCTAAGTAACTTCAGAGTAAATTAGCCGAAATTTGATAGATTTTCGCGGAAATATTTTTAACAAAAGTGGTGAATTGTTAAATATCCCATAGCTAGCTTCCAACCCCCTTATTTGCTTTAAATTGGCAACACTGATATAGTCATTCTATGATAACAAGTAATATGTGTCCTGGCGGTGATATAATGGGCACTCAAGATTCATTTTCTCCCGCAAGCTCCATTATAAAAATATCCGACCTCGAACCTGGAAACCATCTCTCGGTTTACACGACATAAAGGTCGAGAAAGGAAAAATCAGGCACAAAAAACCTGAAGCGTCCTAAGGAACGGTCCAGGCGAGCATTTAGAATCATACGGAGAAAACCATGACAAAACTAAATATGCTCCCTTATGTACTCAGATCGCTTAGCCTGTTCGTCTTAATCACTCTGCTAGTTTTACTTGTCGGTTGTGGAGGTTCCAACGAAAAGAAAGAAGTAGACGAGGTAACAGTCCAGCTGAAGTGGATACACCAGGCACAGTTTGCGGGGTTCTACGCTGCCAAAAAGAAGGATTTCTACGCTGCCAAAAATATCGATGCTAACCTGGAGCCCGGTGGACCGGATCTACCTCCAGACAAGATAATTGAAAACCTCCTCAAAGGCCAGACGGACTTTGCGGTTTTAGGGGGAGATCAACTATTGGCATCCAGGTTCAGAGGACAACCCGTGGTGGCAATTTCAGTGATTTTCCAGAAAAACCCTTACGTCTATGTCACCTTAAAAAACTCGGGAATACGGAGTCCGGAAGAGCTTGTAGGAAGAAAAGTTATGGTTCCGTCAGACGGAAAGATTATGCACCGGGCCTTGCTCGACAAGTTGGGCATAGAACCCGAAGATATTGAGGAAATTCCATACAAACGGGATGTGAATCCACTCGTATCCGGCCGTGTAGACGCCCATTTAGTGTATCGCATGGGCACAGGTCTAGCCTTGGAGGAGACTGGTAAGAAACTGAATTGGATTTGGATCGATAATTACGGCGTCCGTTTCTACGCCGACACGATCGTGACTACCGAGAAGCTGGTAAGAGAGAATCCAAGTTTAGTTAAAAGGTTTCTGGAAGCAACCATAAAAGGCTGGCGTTACTCCATCGAGAACCAAAAGCAGGTAGTGGGAATGACCCTTCAGTACAACCCTTCGCTCTCCCGAAGTCGCCAGGAGATGATGATGAAAGAACAATTGCCCCTGATTTACACCGGTGAAACTAAGCTTGGTTGGATGGAAAGGGGCACGTGGAAAAAGATGAGGGATATCTTACTCGAGCAGGAAATCCCCGCCACAATGGATATCAAAAGTAGAGCCAAGGCCGTGGCTCGTGAGCTAACTGATTATATCAACGACCACCCCGAGATGACTCTCAAAGAACTCCAGCAGGATCCGCGTGCGCAAGAGATAGCGGTCCAGAAGGTTGGAAAGACAGGATATACGGGAGTCGCCAGCGCCAAAACCGGTCGGACCTATTTCCATCCAAAAGTCGTCGGGAGGGATCCTAGCGAGATCAAAAAGTTATTCCCGGATCTTTGGAAGATATTCGAGCGGGCGATCGGTGAACCCTGTCAAAATGCCTCCGGATTCTATGAGTACGCACCGGAAGGAGAGAAAAAAGAAAAATATATGTATATAGCTTGCGTAAACAGCAAAACAGCTGACGGCGCCAGTCTTTTTGTGTCTGCAACTACCTATATCGATGAATACGAGGTTAAAAGGATAGATATCGACAAGGCAATTGATATGCAGTTCTTAGAGAAAATCTACGGTGAGCAATAGAGGCGGGTGAAGAAATGAAGTTCTGGCAGGGGAGTCTTAGAACTAGACTGATCGTCTTGTTATTGTTGATAACAATTGTGCCTCTATTAGTGATCAGTTTTATTGCTTACGAAACAGGTCGACAAGGGATAGTTGAGGATACAGAGGCCCATTTAAGTAGTGTAGCTGCATTAAAAGAACGGGAAATAACTAACTGGATGGAACATCTTGAGCATGCAATCAACTGGATTGCATCTAGTTCACAGGTTATGAAACATTCCTCAATATTGGTCACCAAGGAAAAAGATAGCCCGGAATACTCATCCGCTCATACCGCCCTTGTTGATGAATTCAAGAGGACAGCGGGTCTTCAGCACCTATCACCAGTTTTTTTGTTAGACCCCGATAGCGGGCGGATAATTGCCTCTTCTCATCAACGCTGGGAGGGTCAATTTCGGAAAGCCAAAACTTGGTTCGCCCGAGGAAAATCCGGCACCTATGTATCGAAATTTTTCCACAGTTTAACCTTAACGCGTCCGACTCTGGTCATCGCCGCACCAATTACAGATTCCTCCGGGCAGTTGATAGCTGTTATTGCTGGTCACGCCAATCTAGAACCTCTAAACGAGATTATGATGGAACAGACCGGGTTAGGCGAAACCGGAGAGTCCTACTTAGTCAACCGAAGTAATTTACTGCTTACCAAAAGTCAATTTATCTCGGGAGCGCCCTATGAGAAGTGGATTTCCACTTATGGGATCAATCAGGCTTTGGCGGGTAAGTCAGGAGTAAGTCTCTACAAAGGCTATCGAGATAAGAAGGTTATTGGAGCCTATCGCTGGCTGAAGGACTTAAAGGTAGCTCTCGTAGCAGAAATTGACCAATCAGAAGCTTTTTCACCGGTTGCTACAATACGCATTACCGTGATCGGAGTTGGGTTGGGGTTAGTCATTCTTGTGGCATTGTTAGGAATTATGCTTGCCCGCAGCATCACCAAACCCGTGGACCAATTGGTCTTGGGAACCGAGGAGTTAGGTCAGGGGAATTTGGACTACGTAATCGAAGTTGAAACCAAAGACGAGCTTGGCCAGCTGGCAGAAGCCTTCAATTCAATGACGGAAAACCTAAAAGAGGTAACCGCATCCCGCGACGAGTTAGAAAGAGAGATAGCCCAGCGGAAGCGGACGGAGGAGGAACTTAGAAAGAAAGAACTAGCAATTCAATCGTCGCTAAGCGCAATTGCGATAACTGATAAAGATGGACTAATCAATTACGTAAATCCCTCCTTTCTAAACTTGTGGGGATATCAAGATCGAGAGGAAGTCCTCGGCAAACCTGCCATAGAGTTCTGGCAAAACAAAGAGAAAGCCCAAAAGGTAATGAAAGAAGTGGAAAAAAGCGGGGACTGGTCGGGGGAACTCATAGCCAAGAGGAAAGATGACTCTATCTTTCATGCCGAGGCTACAGCCAGCATTGTTACGGATAGCGGGGGAGATCCGATTGGCCTAATGTCGTCTTTCCGTGACATCACCGACCGAGTGAGGGCCCAGGAGAGGCTTAAGGAAACGTTATCTGACCTGGCACGCTCCAATGAAGAGTTGAAACAGTTCGCCTATGTTGCTTCCCACGAGTTACAGGAGCCCTTGCGGATGGTGTCGAGTTATACAAAATTATTGGAAAAGCGCTATAAAAACGAATTAGACGAAGACGCGCGGGAGTTTATCAATTACGCAGCGGATGGAGCAGAGAGAATGCAAAAGCAGATAAACGCTTTGCTCCATTACTCTAGAATAACTACCAAGGGTAAAGAATTGAAGACGACAGACACAGTTTCAGCTCTGGCCAAAGCCCGAGATAACCTGAAAAAAATGATTGAGGAGAACCAGGCCAAGGTTACTAATGATGAACTCCCTAAAGTACAAGCCGATGAGTCGCAGCTAGTAAGGCTATTCCAAAATCTTGTCCAAAATGCTATCAAGTTTCGGGGAAAAGAAACTCCAAATGTGCATATTTCAGCAGAAGAACGAGAGGACGATTGGCTTTTTGCGGTGACAGATAACGGCAAAGGTATCGAACCAGAATATCAAGAAGAGATATTCTCCATCTTCAAACGATTAGAAGGTAGAGATGAAACCGAGGGAACTGGTATAGGGCTTGCATCCTGCAAGAAAATTGTTGAGCGACACGGCGGAGATATCTGGGTAGAATCCGAACTCGGTGAAGGCTCTACATTTTACTTTACACTCCCGAAAAGCGGAGGTGAAAATAATGAATAAACCATCAGACATCGGCAAACCAATTGAGATTCTTTTAGTGGAGGATAGCCCCGGAGATGCACGACTAGCCCGGGAGGCACTCAAAGATGCCAAGGTGCGAAACAACATTTATCATGTAGAGAACGGTGTTCAGGCAATGGACTTCTTGTATCAGGAAGGAAAGTACGGCGATAGGCCAAGGCCCGACCTCGTATTACTCGACTTGAACCTTCCCAAGAAGGACGGTCGCCAGGTATTAACTGAAATAAAATCGGATGATGATTTAAAGCGAATTCCTGTGGTGGTGTTAACTATTTCCGAAGATGAGGAAGATATTATGCACAGTTACAACCATCATGTCAATTGCTATATAACCAAGCCCATCGATTTGGACCAATTTATGAAGGTAGTAAAGTCAATTGAAGACTTTTGGCTAACCGTCGTTAAACTACCTCCGGATGGGGAACTATGAACACTGACCAACTTAACGCAGTACTAATAGAGGATAATCCGGGCGATGTACGTCTAATTGAGGAGATGTTGAAGGATGGAGAGGCACTGTCAGTTAAGTTAAACCCCGCCGGTCGGTTATCAGAAGGGTTACAAATAGTAGCAAACAACTGTATAGATCTGATTTTATTGGACCTTGGTTTACCTGAGAGCCAAGGTTTGAAAACATTAACTAAGACTAAAGAGGAAGTAAAAGACATACCTATACTTGTAATAACCGGACTTGCCCAGGAGGAAGCGGGTATTAAGGCCATTCAAAATGGTGCTCAGGATTACTTGATTAAAGGGGAAATCGATAGCGAAACTTTGGAGCGTTCCATTCGTTATGCAGTTGAGCGCTATAGAATGGAGAGAAAAACCGAGTATCTTAATTCACTACTCAGATCAATTAGAGAAGTCAATCAAGCTATAGTTCGGGAAACAGATATGTTAAAGATCGTCAACAAGGCGTGTAAAGTTCTGGTTGAAACCCAAGGTTATTTGGACGCCAGAATCGCCCTTTTGGAAGAAGATATCAGCTTTATAACACCAAAAGCTCATTCCGGAAGCCACAAGTTGTTAAAAGAATGGGAACTTACCCCCAATGGCGAGGGGTATGGACCAAAATGCGTCAAAGAGGTGTTAGAAAAGAAAGCTCCGAAGGTTATTAAGAGCACTAAAACCTACTGTAAGGGGTGTGAGTATTGCCCTCACGATCGGGATCATCAGGTTGTTGTTACCCCAGTGATATATCGGGGGAATCTGGTTGGAATACTCAGCACATGTATCGAGGAAGGGTTGAAAATCGACCAAAAACAAACCGATCTTCTAAAAGAAATAGCCGAAGACCTAGGGATGGCCCGATCAGAAAAGCTTCTGGAGCAATCTTTGAAGGAAAGTGAGAAAAAGTACCGGGAGATCTTTAACAATGCCAACGACGCAATATATTTACACACACTTACCGATGACCGAATGCCTGGTGAGTTCGTCGAGGTCAACGACGTAGCTTGTGAAATGTTGGGTTACACTAAAGAGGAGTTAATCTCCATGTCTCCACAGGAAATTAAGGACCCTAATATGACTAAAAAGCTGCCGGGTATTATGGAGACTCTGCTCGAGGAAGAAAGCGTTACCTTCGAGATGAAACATGTTGCTAAGGACGGTTCCCGTATTCCAGTGGAGATAAGCTCTCACGTATTTTTCCTGCATCGGGAAAAACACGTACTGTCTATTGCCAGGGATATCACTAAACGCAAGAAGGCTCAACAAAAACTACAACAGAGGGAGCAACAGCTTGAAGAATCTTTCACCCAACTGGCTGAAACCACCTCCCGCGTACTAGGAGTACGTGACCCCTATACTCAGGAACACGAACAACGGGTAGCCGGGCTGGCACAAGAGGTAGGTAACCGAATGGGGCTTGAGAAAGACGAATTACTCGGCCTCTACCTTGGCGGCGTCCTCCACGACATCGGCAAGATTATAGTACCCGAGACTATCCTCACTAAACCAGGGGAACTAAAGGACGTCGAGTGGGAAATGATAAGATCCCACCCCGAGGTGGGTTACAATCAAATTCTTA
>JAGXLB010000143.1 GCA_018334915.1 Candidatus Bipolaricaulota bacterium | reverse complement strand
ACCAAATCGTGTGTTTTCTCGAGCACAATTGATCCACGAGGCTTTCGGCTACGGGTACGAAAGCTTTGAAAGAACGGTAGACGTCCACATCAAACACCTGAGGGATAAAATCGAGCCGGATCCGGATGACCCCAGCTACATACAGACGGAATTCGGAATGGGTTATAAGTTTAATCCACGAGGAGGGGAAAACGGGTAGGTGAAAGAATGATCTACAGTCTTAGATGGAAATTATTGGTCGGTTTTATTCTTGTAGTCTCCCTGGCCATAGGGACGGTGGGTTTCATTGCGACGAGAACCACCAAGCGGGAATTCGACCGCTATATTAGTCAGGATAAGGCACTAAAGTACCAAAGGCTCGCTTTAACCCTCTCCAGCTATTACGAAGAAACTGGAAGCTGGAAGGGGGTACAAAATCTAATTGATAAAATCAAGCAAACCTACAATACCCAGATCGTCCTGACTGACCCCAAGGGGGCGGTCATAACTGACTCCTCCGGGCAGTTAACGGGCGAGTCCTTTAATAAGGAATTCGGGTTAAAGATAGCAACGATTGGAGAAAGAGATAACCCGTTTGGGTTTCTATACCTCAAAGATAGAAAACGTTCGGAAATAGAAAACGTATTTCTTTCATCGGTAAACAATTCAATAATTATGGCTGCGGTCGTATCCGTACTCGCTGCCATAGCACTTATTTTCTATTACTCTCGGAAAACCCTGAATCCGATCAAGGAGCTGACCGCAGCAGCAGAAAGAATCAAAGAGGGGCACCTGAACCAGGAAGTAAAGGTTAAAACGCGCGACGAGGTAGGCACTTTGGCTTCGGCGTTTAACTCCATGGCACAGGAATTGAGAAAACAGGAGAGGCTCAGAAAGAACATGGTCAGTGACGTGGCTCACGAGCTCCGGAGCCCACTAACTAAATCTCACGGATATCTCGAGGCGATAAAGGAAGGGAGAATGGAGCCAGACCAAGAGACCATAGAAGCTCTCTATAGAAACTCAAAGGCCTTAAAGAAACTGGTCGACGATCTAAATGACCTTACCAGAGCCGAAGCAGGTCAACTTGATCTGGAAAGAAAGCCAATACTCCTACAAGAAGTAACAGAGTCCACCCGGGAATCGATCCAGTTTATGCTGAATGAAAAAGACCTGAAACTTAAAGTCGATTTGCCGGATGACGTACTTGTATACGTCGATCCGGATAGGATTCAACAGGTACTACGAAACTTGCTGGACAATGCGATTGCTTACAGCAAACAGGGGGGAACCATTAGAACAACCGCAAAGACCCAGGAAGACCAGGTCGAAATAAGGGTCGAAGATAACGGCGAAGGAATCCCGAAAAGTGACCTTAGACATATTTTTGACAGGTTTTACAGGGTGGATCGCTCGAGATCGCGGGAGACCGGGGGTTCTGGCCTGGGCTTAACCATAGCCAGAGAAATTATAGAGGCCCATGGTGGGAAAATAGAGGCAGAAAGCGAAAAAGGTGAAGGAACGACACTCATATTTACACTACCCCGAACCGATGACTAAGAATTCTAACACTTGTTCGAGGCTTAATGTAGAGAATTTGAGTCACCCGCGATCAAATATTCTGTCTTCCGGAACCAGAAGTACACTTGGCGGGCTCTGCCGAGCTCGTGGTTCAAACTAAGGAGGTGTACGAAGTGAAATTTGCCGCTTCCGAGAAAGCCGTCGCTGCCCTTGTCGGTTCCCTTTTGGTCGTTTCACTTTTCGTTTATTCTAATCCGGTTCACGGAGAAAAGGTCGTAGCTGAGGTGAATGGAGAAGAAATTACTCGAGAAGAGCTTTCCAAGAGGGCCAGAATTGACAACCTATTCGTAACACTCCAGGGGGCTCCACTATTTGCCAGGTTCTTGATGGAAACGGACGAAGGCCAAGCCACGCTGGACAGCTATAAGGAATACGTGCTCGAGAGATTGATTGAGGAAAAGTTGATAGTTCAGAAAGCCAATGAAGTTGGGATAGAGGCCTCGGAAAGCGAGATAGAGACCAGACTCCGTAACATTATCCAGGAGACAGAGAATGTGACCAGCAAGGAGGAACTAATTGACCGGCTTGAGCAAGACCGTCGTGATATCGCCGACCTAAAGCAAGAAATCTCCATAAGGATAGTGAGGGAGAAGTTGCGAGAAAGGGTCCTAGCAAAGGTAGAAGTCTCCTCAGAAGAGATAAAACAGTACTACGAGAAAAACAAAGAAACTTTCCGGGATGTCGACGGGGAAATTCAGCCCCTCCGCGAAGTTAAGAAAGTCATTCGAGAACGGATCAGAACAACCAAAAAGGAAAAAGCCTGGAAGAATTGGCTGGCCAAGTTAAAAGAAGAGGCAACGATTGACAGAAATATGAAAAGCTAAGCTTTGCCCTCGTACCGTCCCACGGTTTTTTGCTCAAACATTATTGCTCTCCTGTGAACTAATTTCCTCCAGTATTCCAGCAACTGCCCTTCCTCCTGAAATCAAACGATTAAACACGGAAAAGCCTCAAGCCCCTTCCCCGCCCGGTGTTAATAAGATATTAAAATCTACCTTTTACATTCTTTGATGGTAAGAAAGCAAAGAAATTTTATTTACAGGTATATCCGTATGTTACACCCTAAGGAGGTGAACCATGGAAGTCGAATTCAGAGTCAATTCCGACCATCTAACCTGGGACGATCCCGGAATTGAAGCAGCAGTAGAAGAATACACCAATCCTTTCTGGCCATTTGGCAGGAGAGAAAAGGCCCAGCGGGCGCTGGAAGAAAAACAGAATAAGTTACTGGAAAAGCATGGAATCGAAGAAGACTCACAGCTTGGAGTTACGATCCTAAAAGTCGACGGCGTCCAGAGCGAAGATGAAGCCTGGGAAAAAGTCCGGTCATTCAAGGAGGATCTCGACGATTACTACCAAAACGAACTGGATCTCGACGAGCCTCTGGAGGTAGCGGTGCGGGAGAGAACAACTGTTTAACCTGGGCGTGATTAGAGTCCCAGAATAGTATCTCTTTACCTTTCAATCTTCTCTGAGTTCCCTTGAGAGCTGTCTTTACAGGGAGGTGAACCCTATGTACGTCAAATTGGAGGAAGAAGGTCATTACCATTATTGTGAAGAGCACTTAGAAGAAATGGATAAGCTTGATGTTTTAGATAAACCCGGCCAACTCAGCGACGACACTTACAGCAAACCTGAAGGGAAAGAGATATGTGACAAGTGTCAAGAGTTAGCTGAAGAAGGTCATTGCCATCCTGTTTACGTAGTCACCGGGAGTTTCACTGATTAAATCCGGAGTAAAAATGGCCACAAAGTGCGTTATTGAAAGCAGCAGGCTTTGTTTTAAGCCCCTTGAGAAAAAGTACATAGACCACCACATGAGCTGGTTAAACGATCCCAACACAAACAGGCACCTCGGTCCCATTATCGGTGCCCTCTTTACCAGGGAAAAGGTAGAAGAGTGGTACGAAGTTATGAAGGACCAGGACGACAAGCGGGTATTCAACTTTTATACAAAGGGAGAAGAAAACGATCCAATCGGCTACTGTGGGCTCTATAAGATAGACCACAGAAACGATCGGGCAACTATTCAAGTTATTATCGGCAAAGACGATTACCGGGGCAAAGGATACGGAACAGAGGCAACCAAGCTTCTTCTGGATTACGGCTTCTCCAGTCTCGGCCTCAACACGATAAGCCTCTCCTTTATGGAGACCAACAACCGGGCAAGGGCCGTTCCCAAGAAGCTCGGCTTCCGGCAAGCGGGCAGATTAAGGGATTACTGGAAGGTAAACGGTGAATACGAGGATAGAATTCTGATGGATATAAGACGTCAAGAATTCTACGAAAGGAACGAGAAACAGATGAAATTGGTTCAAAAATAGTTAATCACCTAAGAGGTGAAGTATATGGCAAAATCTGAAGAAGTATCCGACAAGCAGATGTGGATAAGGCGGGGCAAGCTAACTTTTTACGGTATTATTGCGGCCGGTATAGGGTTCCTGGTAGGACTGTATATCGTCGCTCCCATGATGCCCAAAACGGCAGCTTACGTGCCCGATGCGGTAAAGAAAATGGAAACGGACGTGGTCGGTTTTACCAATCCCGAGAATGGAGAGGTATTACTTCCAGTAAAGATTACCGAAGAGAGCGACGCAGTGGATAAGGGGTTGAACAATATCGGATCAGAAGCATGGGGGAATACTTATCTTCTTTTCGACCAGGGAGACGTGACCGGTTACGGGGAGGATTTTGACACTAGCAAAATCGAGTCTTCGCTGTCTTTTGCAGCTATGAACGGTGAAGGAGAAGTAGTAAAAATTAAGGAAGCAGTGGCAGGTGACGAGGAAGTTGAGATAGAAAGCGACCACCGTTGGGTGCTAATAATGAAAACGGGTGTTATGAATGAATTCGGGGTTAAAGTTGGTTCGAAACTTATGATAGACACTCTTCCTGGATCATGAAAAATAACCTCTTGAACTAACCCGCGGGCAGAACCTCCAATCCCTGAGCAGGTTACCCCGGATCCCTTCGGGTTAGTCTGCTTGTTTTTTTGCTTGAGTTACGGGGAGAAGAGAAGTTGAAAAGGTTAATTGCCCTTTAGCACGGGCTTGAGATAAGAAGGGAGATAACCATGGAATTTGAGCGGGTAAAACTGCCGACGGTTCGTGAAAAAAGCAAGGAAGACTCGATAATGTTTAAAGGAATAAGGCTGGGTCAAACAAGAGAGAGAGGCCAGAGGAGTTCGAGACTTACCAAAAAACAGTGAGAATCTACCGGACTGCAGAGGGTCCCTTCCTCGTATATGTAACCTTCAATTCGATAAATGGCGAGCTTTACCTTTCCGATTACGTCAAAACGGATAGTTTGGATCCAGGGGAAATCAGGTCTGCACTGAAGAAAGCAGGGGTTTATCCGGGAACCTGCTACGGCAGGGCAATTTATAAGTCGTTCAGATCCTTGGAGAAAATGAGGTAAAGATATATTGCCAGCTGCAAGCAATTAACGAATAGTATCCTGCAACACTCACACTAGAATGTTGTTGCACCAGTTCCGAAATTTCAATTTTCAGTTTTTCCATATGAGCGAGCTTCTCCAGTTTCTGCCTGGTTTTGCTTTACGTTCCCCCTATTTTACCCTGACCTCTTTTTGTATCATATCTAATACCGATAGCGGGAGCTGGTTACACGATTGGAAAATATGCCTATCCATTAAGTTGAGCGGCAAAAACCTCAAACTCCGGCCCAGTTTTTTATCCCCGGCCCTTGGTGGAGGCTTTATTGAAGAAGTGTCAGAACAGTATTCAGCTTTCAGAAGGAATTACATAAAATAGTATCGATATATAATGGCAGGCCGCTCCAGCGAGTACAAACAGGTGCCAGATAGCATGGTTATAGGATAGGCGCCCATTGGTGTAAAACCAGGTGCCGGAGGTGTATATGATTCCACCCAAGATCAACCACAATATACCTGGCAGGCCAATTCCACTATAAAGCTTTCCCAGTACAATTAATGAGATCCACCCCATTCCAACATATATCGACGTGCTCACCTTCGGGTACTTATCGGTGAAAAAGCTTTCATAAAGAATTCCAACTATAACTATAGACCATATTGTGATAAAAAGCCCCCAGCCCCAATTTCCTCGAAGGGTAACAAGTAAAAATGGAGTATAAGTTCCAGCTATAAGTAAAAATATCGAGTTATGGTCTAGAATTGAAAATAACTTTTTCGCTCTTGGTAGTCTGAGAGCATGATAAAAAGTGGAAGAAGCTTGACAGAGTATTAGTGCCGTTCCATATATTATTGAGCTGATGATTCGCCATATTCCACCGTTTGGCACGCTAAGATATAACAATCCTACGAGTCCAGCAACGCTTAATACTGTTCCTATTCCGTGAGTAATGCTGTTAGCTATTTCTTCTTTATATGTGTACTTACCGGTCAATTCATTTTGCTTTGGCATTATATACGGGAATTACAGTATGCTAAATTAAGTAGCCAAACTACTGAGAGGATGATGAACTATTTCTTTTGCCTAAAGTATCAGAACTTTATGATAGATAATTTTACCCAACATTGCATATTTTGCCTATCGAGAAAATAGTGAATAAGTTGAAAGAAGATACAATATTAAAACTTATCCTCAAATGGGGGCAAAAATGGGTAAAAGGCAGATTCCGGTGATTTTGAGCGAAAGTGAGCAGGAAGATCTGCTTGATCAATTTAATACACGCTACGTGACAAGCTACAGAAACAAGGTTATGTTTCAGTTGATGTTAAATACTGGCCTGAGAGTGTCAGAAGCCGTCTCTTTGCGGTGGAAAGACGTTAACCTAACCAGCGGTAAGCTGATGGTCCGGGAGGGCAAGGGAGCTAAAGACAGGACCCTCTGGGTGGATAACAGTCAGCTGGAGGTGCTGGGAAAGTGGAAGGAAA
>JAGXLB010000142.1 GCA_018334915.1 Candidatus Bipolaricaulota bacterium | reverse complement strand
AAATCTATGTATTCAGCACCACTGAAATCAGGACGAGATTGTTGAAAAGCTATATGCCCCCCAAATCTCATATCACCTGCTTCCGAGATCCTATATATTGGAAAGACTATAGAAACTACACCCTCGGCGTGATCGACGTTAAAGTCCCTGACCTTCTTCGCTTCCTTCCTTCTTGTATCATCAATAAAAGCACCCCAGCCTTTTTCTGGCCTGTAGGCCACACGAAGATTAAATTCGGAACCAATATCGTTCTCATTTGGCTGGCCTGTATCGCCCCTTGAATCTATATCGAGGGGCCAAACGTAACCTATATAACTGGACGGGTGTCTAGGAATTGACCCAGCTAGCCACATTAGGGCAACCGCTTGGTTGGAATCAATCTGGGCGATACTTACTCTTATTATATCGGTATAGTTGGGACCTCTGCTGTCTCCTGTCGTATCAGGTACAGTGGCCCACCCAGGCTCTTGGGAACCGAAAACCGAAATTGTAGCTGAAAAGAGAACAATTGCTACCACAAATATTACAATTAGCTTTTTCATTTTAAACCTCCTTTTTAAGCTCAAGATGGTCCGAACTTCCTCAATTATACCAGCTTGCTACGGGGTAGTTTGCTAAAATTAGTTTAGCAAGAATATTACACAATAAATCACCCCCTGACATTGCCCCTTTCAATTGAGGTTAGTAAAACCAGCTTAAGTACGGGAGCATAAGACACATAAGTTTGCGAGGTACTGATTTACACATCAGTTTAGAAATTCCACCGATCCTCCCTCGCATTTTCCCCCATAGCAGGCTTCTATATCATAGACTCCGGCTTCATACACATTAACCGGACTTTTCACAACCAAATAACTCAATTTTGAATCACTAATTCCTTGAGGGGGGTAAATTATAGTGCGATTTATGGTGTCATTTTCTCCAAAAGCGACTTGCTTTTCGAAACTTAAAGTAATTCTCCGACCTGCCGCTTCAGGTGAAGCCAAAATAACGTAGTAGAAAGGATCATTAACCCTCCAACTTCCTATAAAACCTCTCATCTTGAAGAATCCTTTTGGATAATGTGCGTATACCCCTTCGTTCTTTGGTGCAATTGTATACAGGTCTATTGCTTTAGGGAAAACATATTCATAATTGTAATATTTGTTAAGTATAGATACTGCAGTAGCTGCTACACTAGCAGGATGTAAGGCACTTATAGGGCTTGGGGCGAGTTTTTGTAATACTTCTCCGATAACCCAACTCTTTAAATTCTCCCGCAAGTTTCTTGAGGATAAATCTCCCCCAGTCTCAAAAACCAAAAGCCTATCAGTCTGGTAAGTACTTGAGTTGGAGTAAGCCAATAAAGCCGTTGAAGACAGAAACACTAGGGAGAGGAAGACAATAACAAAATAAGGTGCAAGTTTCCCTCTAACAAATTTTTTTAACATAATTACTCAGCCTCCTTTTAAAATCAGCCACATATTGACAATGAATGCAATCCTGCATTTTTATAACATAGAAACTGTAATTTTACAAGAAATGCTAAAATATTTCTGAGCTCCTCTGAAACCTACTACCCAGGGTAAATATTTCTCAGTGATAATTTTTGGGTAGTTTTCCAAATCATTTGAGAAACTCAAGGCTAATTTAAGCAAACATCACTTAGGTTACATCTCCATAACACCCAAAATCATTCCTAATAAGAATTGAGTGCAAAAGTTTGTATGAAGTACAGAGTGGGGAGCCAGATATGGTTACCTATCCATTCCTCCCTTGCTGAAAGCAAAAACTTACTTTTTGTTTAACTGGTATAACTGTCCTGTTATTGCCTTTCAACAAACTACCTTTCAATGTTAATGTTGACTAATTCCAACAATTACAGTTGAAGGCGGGATTTTATTAACTGATTTACTAAGATGCAGGAAGTATTTATGGTGTTCTTTGCAACACCTTAGATATGTATGTTGCAAACTTTAAGTACAAATCTACGCAAAGTAAAGTAGAGCAAACCTTCTATGCCAGAAAAGTTCAAGAAAACCTGTAGATACCCCTTTGTCACCTTCGAGTACTTATTCTCAAGTATTCTATTGACCAGTCTCTAATATGGCTCCCTGCGGATTATGAGTTAAACTTACCCTAGAATTGGTGCACTTATCTCCATATTGCGGTGTTTGCTCTGGGGTAAAGTCTCCCGCATCAGCACTAGGTCTACTGAATCTAGCTTTTGCATAAGGTATACTCTCGCAGTCTTCTACTGTGCCATAATATTCTACCCAGCTGATTGACCAATGTAACCATTTCCATTCGGCGGGGACCTTAAATTTGCCGATAGTGGTTTCATCCCCTGTGACTGTGTCCTTAATAGCAGTTACCCACCATTCGTCTTGATTAGGATGTTCTGCACCTTGAAGTTCCCACAATCTTAACCTGTAGGAGCGTCCCTCCTTCCAATCATACC
The DNA here is from genome assembly GCA_018334915.1 of Candidatus Bipolaricaulota bacterium. Lineage (GTDB taxonomy): Bacteria > Bipolaricaulota > Bipolaricaulia > M55B111 > M55B111 > JAGXLP01. The sequence goes on along the minus strand of JAGXLB010000142.1, from coordinate 4,002 downwards.
GAAGCCTGCAACTCCAACCGTAGCCTTCATGAGTAAATTGCTCACAGCTGCCATTTGGTCCAGGTTTTGCATCTAATGCATGCCAGATAGACGCAATAGCAACTTTGCCGGTTGCTTCCCCTTTAATCATACCTCTTGTCTGTAATCCCAGATATCCACCCTCACCATTTTTAAAATCGAACTGATGAGCCCAGAAGTAGTGACTGGAAGCGGGTGGAGCTTCCTCAATTGTCAAAAAGACATCAAAGTTGTAGAAACCAACCTGGGTGCCGTTGTAATAAGTTGGGCAACATGGCCAATCATAGTTGACGTAGGCTAGCCCTCCAGGAGTAGTGTCTCCTTTGGCATAAAAACTACCCAGTGGCCCAAATATGAGCATAATTGTGCATAACAGAGCTGTTGTTAGACGAAAAAGCATTATTTTATGATCAAACATTCTAACCACCTCCTAAAGTTATATACCTCACAACATAGCGATCAACACTTTTCAAGTTTATAACAAAATTTTCGCTAAATTTGCAAAAAATACCTTAAAATTTTTACCCTTCAGAAATTTCCTTTTGATCTTAAAAAAACCATTGCCTTAAAAACGGGTATTAGTCAAGCAAAAATAGAATCAATATTGTTTTTGGTAAGTATTTAAACTCTCTTTTAATCCAAAATTATTTCAAAAGTTTGTATGAAGTACAAAGTGGGGAGCTCGCTCCCCAGTAGAATCTAAAAACACAGCAACAATATTTTTGACTGCTACCCTCCTTCTTATCCAATTGTTGAACCAACATCTGAAAATTTCTATCTCCACAAATCAGGCATACTGGCTTTTTCAGAAAAATATAGAAGGAAAGATGCGTCAAAGGACCAACTTATTTAATTTAGTAATTTGAACAATCGGGTGTTTCTCTGTAACCTTTAGATTGACGATCGGCTTGGGTAGAATAATTAAGTTGTGGAGGTGATAAAAACTTTGGCTGGTATCTTGCACCTTCGTTCTAGTAAAGGAAAATTTGAATAACATTATACGAAAATGGGGGGAAACATGACTAATTACAACAAGAAAATTCGCGCGCTTCTCATCTCTTTTATCTTCCTTCTTGCCTTTTCCACTGCCTTTGCTCCAGCTGCCCTAGCCGCAAACGATTTGCCAAAAGGGGTACACCTTACCTGGAGTATTAATGATGTCCACGAAACGATAAATGTGTCCTGGTGGACGAACTCGTCTGATAGTGGCGATCTCGTGCTTTACGATGATGAATCAAATGACGGAGATCCTGAAGAATACGAACATAAAGCGGAGGGAGCTCACGAAAAGGTAGTTGGAGAAGAAGGGAAAACGGCAGGTTATGCCCATCACGTAACGTTGAAAGGCTTAACTCCGGGGAAGACATACTATTTTATCAGTGGAGGTGAAAAAGGAGGATTCAGCGGGGAATTTAAGTTCCAAACTGTTCCGAAAAATCCAGAGGAATTGCGCTTCGCTGCGTTTGGTGATACCAGACAGGGGGCACTGGACTTTCCCGAAGGTAGAAACGCGGTAGCAAAAGCTATGACCTCCCGTGACCCTCAATTCATCGTCCACTCCGGAGATTTTATTGAAGACCCGTTTAGCGGTGAAGAGTGGAAGGAGTACTTAAGCCATGTAGAGTCCCTCTACGTTGACTCCGAAGGACACCTCATTCCGATGATTCCAGTGGTAGGCAATCATGAAGTAGGAGGAGACTACGGGCTAGCCAGAAACAAAGAGGACGCTCGGGTCTACCATTCTCACTTTAACCTGCCAGGAAACGAACGCTGGTATAATCTGGACATAACGCCGTACTTCAAATTCTTCGGGTTGAACAGCGAAACCTACACCGGCCCGGCGAGCGGACAGTACCAGTGGTTGGAAGAAAAGCTTAAAGAAACCGGTGACGACGTTTGGAAATTTTCCTCTTACCATAGGCCCAGCTATGGAGAAGGCTATGGAGGCGAAGGAACGTCCTCCAAATTTTTACCGCTATTTGACCAATATCACATGGATGTCGCCACGGAAGGAGACTTTCATATGTATGCGAGATCTCAGCCTTTGAATCCGACTGACTCACCGGGAGAATATGTACCTTACTCTCAGGGTACCGTTCACGTCATTGCCGCTGGAGGCGGCGCACCTATTTATTCAGCTAGTCCGGCCTGGTGGCATGCATCAGGACCCATAAGCAAATACTCCTACACTATATTTGAGGCGTCAAAATCCACGCTAAAAATGAAGGCTTACGACACTGACGGTAATGTGCTAGATAGGATGGAGATACACAAAGATCTCTCTAAACCTCAAACGGTCCTAGAAACAAAAGAAACCGGGGTATCGGCAGATAGTACGGGTCCTCCTCCGCTCGTGGAGTTCGAGGAAGGGGCTAGAATCCCGATAATGAAGGTCTCGAAAGTCGGTGATGGTACGGTCGCGGCAGGTGGCCTGGCTTGGGCCTCCGTAGATGACGAATGGAAGTCCGGAGAGTTAGACGTCTTTTACGAACTGCTCTTCGATCAAATTAACCCGGACGGCAAGAAAGTGCTCTGGTACGAAGGTTACGAGGTCAACTATCCGGTGGAAAAATGCTCCGACCTCGTAAAATCCCTTGAGGAAAAGGGATTTGAGATCGAAGGAAGGGACGAGGAACCGATAACCACCGATCTTCTTTCGGACTACGACATTTTGGTAATTCCCCAGCTTGGGCTCGGCGATCCACTAAAGGGTGGTAACCCCGATCTCCTGCCCTGGTCCGATGTCAATGCCATCGAAGAGTTCACCCGTAATGGCAACGGATTACTGGTAATGGACGCCCATGACTACGGAGGACATAACTGGGCAGAGGTCCAGAACAAAATACTTGCCGGGGTTGGAGCGGATATGACTCTGCAATCAGATGGGCTTTACGATTGGTCGGATAACTGGAAGGCATTTTATTATCCAATTGGGGAAGTCAATACCGCAACTTCACTGGGAGAAGAGTACAAGAAACGAACAGGTAAGAAGGAAGTAGCTTTATTCGAAGTCTCTTCCGTAGTCGACAACCCTTCACTCTATCTTGAAAAGATACCCGGGGGCGAAAAAACAGTCGTGGACGCCAGAGTTGCAAAGGCCAACGCCCGGGTCCACGTCAAGACAAAAGAAGGAGGTTCAGGCTACGTCAGGGTGCAGAAAACTCCAGGAACCTCCGGTTCGGATGCCGCTGCAGGCGTTCACAAGCCTCTCGTTGAAGTAAGCGTGCAGTCCGAGATACCGTCCGAAGAAATTGACTGGCCGATGACAATTGAGCTCTATTACACCCAGGCCGCAATTGAGAACTCAATGGTCCAGAACGAAAGGGACCTTGAAATGTACTACTGGGATACCGAGCAAAGTGCCTGGAGACGCTGTCAGGAAGTGGGTGTCAACACCGACAGGAACGCCGTAATCGCCAATGCATACCACCTGTCCAAATTTGCAATAATGAGCGATCCGAAATAGAGTCCTCTAATTTAGAATCGGCTACAGTCGAATACTCGCCAGTAGCCCTGTCGTTAAGGCGGGGCTACTTTATTTGATTTCTCAAGCTTTTGTCTGGGAACTTTATTAACTCGTGCAATATAACCCGCCCAGTAGGACGGGTTTGTGTCAGTCAATTACCCCGCCCCAAGGTCAGGGCTTCCTCGGCTAATTTTGGTGATAATTAATTAGAAATCTGGATGGATAAGGGATAATTTATGAAAACATGTAAAGAAAAATGACTTTAGGACCCTGCACTTTCTTTTCTATCTTACCTACAATCTAATAAACCGCTAATTTAGTTAAACCTTCTTGAGTATTAAAATCATTTTTAATCCAAACTCAGTGCAAAAGTTTGTATGAAGTACAGAGTGGGGAGCCAGCCTTCGCAAAAAACAAAATATAAGAGATCTTTTAAGGCCCCACCAGGCGTATTCAGATTTTTATAAGTGAAGGTTTCCTTGTAAACAAATTGACCTAAAGATTTGGTACATTACCTA
>JAGXLB010000141.1 GCA_018334915.1 Candidatus Bipolaricaulota bacterium | reverse complement strand
CCCTTCCAATCCTTCCAGCGGCGATAGGGTACAGTTCGACGGTTCTGCTTCCAGCGATCCGGACGGTCGTATTGTAAGGTGGGAATGGGATTTCGACGGAGATGGTACCACTGACGCTGGCGGAAGACAGGGTTACAACACTTATTACGGTAGCGGTAGATCAAGGGTCCGACTTACCGTTACTGACAACGACGGGGCCTCTTCTTCCACCACAAAGTATATTCAGGTAGGCCCGAGTAACAGGACGCCCCAGGCTGATTTCGATTACGACCCCCGCAACCCGAGCACTGGAGAAACTGTTCGGTTCGACGGATCGTCTTCTAGTGATCCGGACGGCCGTATTGTATCCTGGAACTGGGACTTCAACAGAGACGGAAATACTGATAGTACCGGAAGGGTGGTCTGGAATAGTTTTAGCTCTTCAGGAAGCAAGCGGGTTCGATTGACAGTTCGGGATAATCAGGGAGCGACTTCTACTACAAGTCAGATGGTTCAGGTTGCCACTTCCCGTCCTCAGTTCAACCAGGAAGAAGCTGACAACTACCACAGTAGTGGCAGCAGAGAGGATGGCTGGTACTGGCACAGGAACTTCGGGACCTATTCCCGCTGGACCTGGTACTCGCTATCAAACAGACCTGACAAAGCTTATCTGAACTTCGATCTACTCGTCACCAATCAAGATGGCGGTAGTGGCTACGATGCCGTGCTGGAAATTCTTATCGAGGATAGGAACGGTAATACAATTGAAAGAGGAAGCGTAGATCTCGCCAATACTTTTAGTCCCCAGTATTCCGGTGATACGGGTGGAGTAGGTTACGAAGCTTCCGGTTCCTATAGAATTGGCAACCCTGATGCTTTACGGGACGGATTCCGGGTCAGGGTTGAATGGCCACCGAGGAACAACAGCTATTACTTTGGAACCCGGAGAAGCGCCGTGAAGTTGGCTTACGAATATTAAACTGGATAAATTCAGGAGGTGACTGGCATGATTAAGGTTAATAAAGGATTTCGCTTGTTATCAGCAGTACTGGTGCTGTCGTTGTTTCTATTCCCTGTTCTCGGGTACGGAAATAACGGCTTAACTTCAGCCCAGAAGGACCAGGTGAAAGGAATACTGACAGATAAATATACCGAATTGCCCGACATAGATTTTGAATTTAGTCAACAACCCGATGCAGCTTTTGGAGAGATAACTTTTAGATCCTTCGAAAACCTGGCCATATCACTGCCCAACCTTACGGACGGGCTCCTGATTGGCCTGGTGACGTATGGAGATACGTCCTACTTATTAATGGCCGTTGAACTGCCGGAGGAAATGGAGCCAAATTACGGTACCGGCCTGTTAGATCTCTCCGCTGGGGAGACAGTATTTGCCGCCAAGGCAGAAATTTCCCAGCAGGAAGAAAGCGTCGATAAAGTAAGTTTTAATCTAAGTCCGGTTGAGGAGGATTCGCCCAACCTGGACCTGGTAGTAATGGGCAAAAGATACGTAGTTGAGACGATAATTCCTAAGTCCCTGTAGGAGAACTTGAGCCGAAAATTATTACCCGCCGGGAGCTTATTTGTCCCGGTGGGTTTTTTCATTCGTCAGCTAGGAAATGGTAAGGGGTAGATACTCTGGTTGGGGATTTTGGTATGGCCGTGGAAGAATTAATTTGACTTGAGTCTAGCGACCGAGGGCGAGAATTAGCAAAGAAGCTATCAACCCTGCCCCCAGCACCTGCAACACGGATCGTTCTACTCCAAATATCTTTGGTACTTCTTCCGGAGCATTCGGTTTTTTTAAGGATATCAAATCTGTATTGCCGCCCTTCTGGCTCCTGGTTGCAAAAATGTTGTATCTCATACCTGCCTTTAGTTCTACTTTTTTTTCAGTTATAAGATCTCCCGATTCGGTTTCGGATAACCTGAACAGGTAATTGTCAGGAGGAATCAGCTGACAGCCACCGCTTGTCCGAAAGGCTAGGTCGCTGTATAAGGTAGGTCCATACTTTATAGAGAGATCGGTTGGGGGGCTATTTTGGACTGCATTGGTAAATTTCACCTGAGCCAGGCTTCTCGCGGGTGGACAATTGTCGATTACAAAAACCAGCTGGAAGTCTCCGGCCTCCCGATTTCCCGTTACTGAGATGGTGTATTCTTTATCCTCCCGAAAGGGGAAGGGAGAGTTGAGGACTTGCGGGTTAGGCCCGGCTTTGGTTTTACAGATTACACGATGCTGACCCGGACTAAGCTCAACATACCCCGTGTTTTCTTTAAACTTGAGATCCTGTTCTATCAGCCGACCGTCGATCCAGATATTAACGGGACCGGCATCCGGGGCGAGATGCAAAAACCGCACGTCCGCGATAGCACTTGCATTTTGGGTGAACGTGATGAGGAATAAAAAGGAAACCAGGGCAACTACGGTCACTACAGGTAACTTTCCTGATTGCCCTGGATAGTTAATCGAATCCATTCCCTCAAATTTTCTAACTTTGGGACATAAAAGGGATATGGCGCCTCCTTGATTGCTAGCCTATTCCGATTTGTCGCGAGCCGCTATTACTTCATCGATAATTCCGTAATTAGCCGCTTCCTCGGGATCCATAAAGAAATCTCTTTCAGTGTCTTCCTGAATTTTCTCGAGAGGTTGCCCTGTATGATCTGCGAGGATGTTATTTACCCGCTTTTTTACCTTTACCAGTTCATTTGCGTGAATTTCCACGTCCGTAGCCTGTCCCTGGGCTCCTCCTAAGGGCTGGTGAATTAAAACTCTTGAATTCGGCAGGGCATAACGCTTTCCGGACTCACCCGCTGCCAGCAGAAGGGCACCCATGCTTGAGGCCTGGCCCACGCAGATTGTCTTAACTTCCGGCTTAACGTACTGCATTGTATCGTAGATTGCCAGCCCGCCGGTTACTACTCCTCCCTGGGTGTTAATATACAGGTTGATTTCCTGGCTCGGGTTTTCAGCTTCCAGGAAGAGCATCTGCGCTATTATTACGTTGGAAAGCTCGTCGGTTACCGGGCCTTTCAGAAATACTATCCTATCTTTTAGTAGCCGGGAGTAAATGTCGTAAGTCCTTTCTACTCCGTCCGTTTTATCCACAACGAAGGGGATTTGTGACCTCGGTTCACTCATCATTATCCTCCTCTGTGATAAGGTTCGCCGAATCGATTAAGAAGTCGAACACTTTTTCATGTCTAAGGGAGTCTCGATAAGAATCAAGCTGGTCTTGAGCCCGCAGCTGGTTCTTAAATTTGATGGGATTGACTCCCTGTTTCTCCGCTTGTTCCTCCAGTTTTTCTTCAAATTCTTCGTCGGAAAGTTCAATTTCTTCCAATTCCGCTATCCTGTCTAGGACAAGCCGTTGCTTTAACTGTTCTTCCGCGGATTTCTCCACGTCCTTAATCCAGTCCTCTTCGGTTTTTCCCTCTTGCTCAAGGAGATCTGCAAAAGATTCAGAACCTATTTGTTGTTTCGTTTCTTCGACCTGCTCGTCAACAATCTGGTCCAGCAATTTTTCCGGAGGAGAAAAGTCGTTCTTCTCTATGATTTTTTCCAGAATTTTTTCCCCGATTTCGTCAGTCCTTTCGTCCTCTTTTTGCTCGAACAGGTCGGATTTGATGTCAGTTCTCAGGCTCTCCAGATCATCGTAACCGAGGTCTTTGGCAAACTCGTTATCAATTGCAGGTAGTTCCAATTCCTTTATATCGGATATTTCCAGTTCTATTTCTTCTTCGGGAGTCTCCTCGTCGACTTCTACTTCGTCTCCCACGGACTTTCCAATGAGATCACTGGTCGGGTTGTCCTCGTCATCGCTGACCTCCACTTCCTGAGTATTTCCGTCGGGGTCACTTACCGTTACGTGATCTCCCGCCTCTACGACCCCTTCTTCTTTGGGTACTAGCTGACCGTTTTCTTCCCTAAGAGATTGTAGTTCTTCTTCTATATCTTTTTCTGTAACCTCTCCAGCGCCGGGGTCCTCTACCTCTATTTCCGTATAATCTTCCAGTTCGACTTCCGGCATTACTTCAACGGAAGCCTCGAAGGTGAAATCTTCGCCCCGCTCGAAGTCCTCGATCTCCGTTTCAGGTTCCGATACTGGATTTATTTCATTTTCCTCAAGTGCTTTGGGCAGGTATTCCTCAACCAGTTCTTTTTGGGCATCCTCGTAAAAAACGTCGTCGCCGAACCTGGCTTTGACGAAGCTCTTGGGTACTTTTCCTTTTCTAAAACCGGGAAGGTCCAGCTCCTCTACGGTTTTATTGTATATTTCGTCGAGCTTGTTGTTCACTGTATTGCTATCAATTGTTATCTCCAGAATTACCTCTGTCTCTTTCCTATCTCTTATTGTAGATTTCAAGCCTTTTACCTCCAAGTGACTGTGTGGTTATGTATAAACCTGAACAATTATAGTTGTATCCCGGAATTGCTGCAATGGAAGTAAGAAATCCGTAGGGCACCCGATTTTGTGTTTTTCCCCGAAACCCATTAGACTATTTTTGTGTTTCATGTCCTAAAGGAGGTAAAGTAATATGGCTGAAACTCGGGAGAGAGACGAACTCGAAGATAGGTTCAAGTGGGACCTGGAAAATATTTACAAATCAGACGAAGAATGGGAAGAGGAGTTTGAAGATGTAGAGAATTTGTTGGGACAATTCGATCAATATAAAGGAAAGGTGGTGGAGAGCGGAGAAATCTTATTGAAAGTCCTCAAGCTGCGGGAAAAGGTTTTTAGGAAAGTGGACATGCTGTTTGCCTATGCCAGGATGAGAAGTGACGAAGATACGAGAAATCAGACTTACCAGGCAATGAATTCTCGAGCCAGAGGGCTTCACTCCAGTGCGGAATCCGCTGTCAGCTTTATCGAACCTGAAATCCAATCCTCTACAAAGGAAGAAATTGAGGAACTGGTTGACGATAATCCGGAGCTGGAAACGTATCGGCATTACCTGGACGACGTGCTCAGGTTGAAACCTCATACGAGAAGTGCCGAGGTAGAGGGGCTTGTGGCAGACCTCGAGGAAGTACTGGCCGCACCCGGAGAAATTTATAATTACCTTACCAATGCTGACCTGGAATTTCCCGAAGTGGACGATCCGGAAGGTGAAAAGGTTAAAATTACCCTGAGCAATTTTGTTAACCTGTTAAAGAGGGACGACAGGGAGTTCAGACAGGAAGTCTATGAAGAGTTTTACGACCGATTCGAAAATCTGAGCAATACGATCTCGATCTCCTACGAAAACAGCGTCAAGACAGACAATAAGCTGGCAAGAATCAGGAACTACGATTCAGCAAGAGAGAAGTCCCTGGATCAGAATAACATTCCTATCGAGGTTTACGAGAATCTTGTGGGAGTAGTGGAGGACCACCTCGAGTTGCTTCACAAGCACCTCAAGCTAAAAAGGGAGGCCCTGGGCTGGGAAGAGCTCAGAATGTGGGACCTCTATACTTCCATGGCGGAAGCCGAGATCCAGGATATCTCCTACGAGGAAGCGAAAGGGTACGTTCTTCAGGCAGTTGAGCCTCTGGGAGGGGATTATCGGGACCAGATAGAACAGGGATTCCAGTCTCGCTGGATTGACGTTTACGAAACCCCGGCTAAGCGAGCAGGAGCTTACAGTGGCGGTGCTTACGACACACAGCCGTTTATTCTCATGAATTACGAAAAGGATATTTCTTCCCTCTATACGCTTGCTCACGAGCTCGGCCATTCCATGCATTCCAAGCTAACCTCCGAACACCAGCCTTACGTTTACGGGGACTACTCGATATTTGTTGCGGAAGTTGCAAGTACTATGCACGAAGCCCTGCTTACGGAGAATTTACTTGATAAGGTATCTGACATGGACTTTCGGCTTCATCTGCTGGATCATTTCCTGGAAACATTTCGGACGACCCTGTTCCGGCAGACTCTGTTTGCTCATTTCGAGCACCAGGTTCACGAAAAGGTCAGCGCGGGTGAAGGGCTTACTTTTGATAGGTTGAACGAGTTGTTCGAATCACTGAAGGCTAAGTATTACGAACCTGCCGTGGTCGACGATAGAATAGAATTCGAATGGATGAGGATCCCTCATTTCTACAGGGCTTATTACGTCTATCAGTACAGCACGGGAATTAGCGCCTCGCTTGCCTTATCCCAAATGGTTATGAATGAAGGCGAGACAGCCGTAGATCGGTACTTAAACCTCCTGAAGGCCGGTTCGAGCAAGTATCCCCTTGAAGCTCTTCGGGATGCAGGTGTTGATATGAGTGAACCTGAGCCAGTTAAACAGGCACTATCGATGTACGAGAGGTATCTCGATCGGATGGAGGAACTAATTTAGCTATAACCCAAATTAAGCGACTCTTCCCGGGGGTTGGAAAACATATTTGGACTTGAAACCAATTTTGCCAGAAAGAGCTGGTTGAAAGTTACCGGAGAGCGACTTGATTTGCCACTTTAGATATCACCCAATTGGTGAAGATAAATAAGTTTCTCAAATAGTAGGGATATTTCCT
>JAGXLB010000140.1 GCA_018334915.1 Candidatus Bipolaricaulota bacterium | reverse complement strand
ACTGGGCTCTCTATCCAGAAGATAGCCGACACCTTCCAGGGACTATCCGTGAATGAGGTCAAGGCAGCTCTGTTTTACTACAAAAGAAATAGAAAGAGAATCAACCAACAGATAAGAGCCCACAAATGATTTCCACCTTTGGTAATTCTCCAATCTACCATCCCCTGCTAGTAAGTTCTGGAAAACGGCAATATAAAAGTACAAAGTTCGGCAATCTTCTTTAGCCACTCCCATTTTCACCAATTTGGTTAGTTTTTCCATTTATTCTATAATCGGGACCATCAAAGCCCTTTGGAAGATGGAAATAGAAGAATTTAAGAACAATAGAGGGAGTTTTAAACTGGATATGGGCCACTTATTGTCCCCTCAAGGGCAATTGTCTTACCTTGATGATCCTTCCTTTTCCCTAAAGTAGCCATCGTTAGGGTATTTACAGGTGTAGCAACTCGAATTATTGTCAGAAATGAATTGAGGAAAAAGAAATTCCAGACTAATTGGAATTATTCTACGGACTGGTGCCTTTGGATCTTCGGGTTTATCTCCTCTCGAAGCCAGTCTGCGAAAAGGTTGATACTGATGACCAATGCGGCCAGCACCCCTCCCGGGAACAAAATCAGCCACCACTTGCCAGCGTATAAGTATTCTCTACCTTTCGCTATAAGCATTCCCAGAGAAGGCTCGGTTAGAGGCACACCTATTCCGAGGAAGCTAAGTGTAGCTTCAAGCATTATTACGATAGCCAGGTCTATGGCGCTTATGACGAATATGGAAGAGAGGATATTTGGTATAATATGTTTGAAAATAATACGTAGATCGACCGCACCGATTGCCCTTGCTGCCGAGATGTAGTCCTCTTCAACCACGGAAAGTACGTTTCCTCGGGTCGTCCTCGCGTAACGGACCCAGTCGGCAAGGGATATGGCAATAATCACGACCAGTATGCCTTTGCTTCCGGTTATTCCCAGTATGAGGAATGCCAGCAATGTAGTGGAAAAAGCAAAGAGTGTGTCCGCTACCCTCATGCTTAAGACATCCAATAAACCCCTGTAATAACCGGCCATTATCCCTATCAAGGAGCCTACCGTGCCTGCTATAAGGACGACGCCAAAGCCCACCCCAAGAGAAACCCTAAGGCCGTAAAGTATGGTGCTAAATACTCCTCTGCCTTGATCATCTGTTCCAAATAAGAAGGGTGCCGTCCCCCCTTCCATCCACACCGGAGGCCTCAGACAGTTTTCATAACTCAAAGACTGCAAGTAATACGGATTTTGTGGGGCAATCAAAGGAGCAAAAATTGCGCCTATCATGAGTACTAGGCATATAGTTAAGCCAATAACTGCCGAGGGATCGCGAATAAAATGGTTCAGAATTCTTGATTCCCTTATTTTTTTAATCATATCGAATTTTTGGATTTAAAAAGGTGTACAGAATATCCACTGCTAAATTGATAAACAGGATAACAAAAGCCATTAGTATTATATAGCCAACTATTACCGGGTAATCGTTACCGTAAATTGCGGAAAGGAATAACCTGCACATTCCCGGCCACTGAAATATGGTTTCGGTGATTGTTGCGAACGCAATTAGCTCCCCAAGACCAAGACCTATCATGGTAATCACTGGTATCAAAGAATTCCGTAAGGCATGTTTGAATATGACTACCCGACCGGGGAGACCTTTTGACCAAGCAGTTCGAATATAGTCCTGGCCCAGTACCTCACCCACTTCCGCCCTAGTTAAGCGGAGAATTAATGCCAACTCGAAAAAGCCCAGAGTTATCCCCGGCAAGATAATATGCTTGATGCCGCTGAAGGTTAAAAAATTTGTTCTCCAGGCCCCGATTTGTACTATTTGGCCTCTTCCAAAAGGTGGTAATATGCCTAACATTACTGCAAATACCAGTATGAGCAGGAGGCCGATCAAGAAAGTAGGAAGGGAAACACCTATCAGTGAACCTGCCATAATGAATCTGGTCATTAAGGAATCCGGTTTCAATGCAGATACCACTCCAAGAGATATACCCAGAAAAGAAGCTATTATCATTGCGAAAGTAGCTAGTTCTATAGTAGCCGGGGCTCTTTCGACTATGAGGTCGAACACCGGTAGCCTGTTTGTGTATGATTTACCCAAATCACCATGAAGAGCGTTTTTAAGGAAGACCAGGTACTGCATGTAAAATGGTTTGTCGAGGCCCAGCGATTCCCTTACCTTTTCCATTTCCTCCTGGGTAGCTCTCTTTCCTACCATAGTAAGGACTGGATCTCCCATATATTGAAAAAGGAAGAAACACAAAAAAGAAACTAGCAGGGCAACGCCAATACTTTGTATGAATCGTCGAATTATGTAAGCGTACATGTGTTATAAATAAATAGGGAACCGAGGGACCTATGCCTAAATATCCCTCAGTTCCCTGATTAAAGAACGTTAATCAAGCGAAATTTCTTTCAGCATTATCCATCTATCCGGTCTGGGGTCGAAGTTTATGTCCTTGGATTTTCGTAGAGCGTACAGATGTTTTTGTCTATGTAAGGGTAGGTAAGCAACTTTCTCTTCCATTGCAATTTTATTGAGTTCTTTGAGTGCTTTTTCCCTTTCTGCCTTGTCTTCGATCTGTTTTTGCTCTTCGATAAGGCTGTTCAGTTCGGGATCTCCGTATGTTGAATTCCAGCCACCGTATTGACCGGTAGGAGAGTGAACAAGCATGGAGAATACATTTCCCAGATCGTGGGATTCGTTCATCCAACCCAGCATCCAGAACTTTGTTTTGTGACCGCTAATTAGGCCCCAGTAATTCGCTTTGGGCATGGCATCCAGTTTCGCTTCTATTCCGACTTCACGTAGATACTTTACTACAGCCTGGCCGATCTGTTCGTCTTTTACGTACCTATCGTTTGGGCACTGAAGCGTGATTTTGAAGCCATCGCCGTAACCCGCTTCTTCCAGGAGTTCCTTTGCTTTATCGGGGTTATACGAATACCTCTCGATATCGTGGTTATAACCGAGAGTTTGTGGATCAACGATTTGTGAGGAGATCGCTCCTTGGCCAAGCAGGATACTTTTGATAATTGCCTTCTCGTTTATAGCCATATACATGGCTTTTCTGACTTTGATATTACTGGTGGGCATATCTTCCTGGTTGCTCAGGCCTAGGAAAATAACTCTCCTGCTGGGCCTGGTAACCATTTCAAGCTTGCTGTCACCTTTTACCGACTCGAGCATTTGAAGTGGGACTCCCATCATGAGGTCTATTTTGTCCGTTGCCAGCGCGGCAAATCGAGTAGAAGGCTCTGCAATAGGTCTTACAACAGCTTTTTTGATGGTCGGCTTAACTCCCCAGTAGTTTTCATTGGCTGTCAGGGTAAGGTGCGAGCCTTTAACCCATTCTTCGAATTCGTAAGCTCCCGTACCCACTGGATATTGAGTTACTTCGCCTCTGGAGCGAGCTTCTGTGGATTCTTTATCCATGATGAAGCCTATCTTCATTTGATAAACCAAGCTGGGAGTCGGGGTCTCGGTTTTAATTTCTATCGTCCAGGGGTCCCCGTCTACCTTCTCCACCGAAGTGATCTTTTTTGCCCAGGAGTGCTCGGAGTACTCGTAAGTCTTCATCCTTTCATAAGAGAACTTTACGTCTTCCCAGGTAAACGGATTGCCGTTGTGAAACTCGACTCCTTTTCTCAGCTCAAATCTCCAGGTGAGCGGGTCGATTTGTTCCCAGGAGGTAGCCAAACCTGGCGCCAATTCCCCATCCGGACCTTTAATTTGAATCAAACTGTCGAACACGTTACCCATCCACATCATGTTGGAATCAGAGATGCTTCCGTGTGGATCCATGGTCTCAGGTGCAGCGTCGACTCCAACGACTATTTCACCGCTGGCACCAAAACTAAAAACTCCCACCATACACACAAGGGACAAAATTGTTAATGTCGTAATTAGTTTTTTGAATTTCATTGTTTCCTCCTAGTGGAAAAATGTTTTCGTCCGTGGAACTTTAGCCGTGGAACTTTAATTACTCACCCCCTTAGTATGAGAATTTAGCGATTGACTTTTAGGCTAGGAAAAAACTATAGCGGAATCTCTCCTGAAGATTGGATAGGATTTGACCCACCCCCTATTAAATCGGTATATAATCTATCGGCTTTGCTGAGCAAATTCAAGTTTGGCGAATTGCCCCATTAATAATTGAGTCTTGCGGGTATCGTTGCCCTTAGAGGTTAAACGGAATTGATTCGGATAATAGAAGTGGGTTCATAAGCCATCACATGTTAAGCTACTGTAAATAAAATGAGTTCATTTTTACCAGTTCACGTACCTACAGGGAAAACGACAACTGTTATGTGAAACATAAGAATTGGACCGTGGGGAGAAAAATCGTTGGATAAAGAAGATACAACGCAGTTAAAGAGAAAAACTTACTTAACAAGATATATGAATTACTAAGACCATTTTCCTCATATCACCTACTTTCAATCCTCGATGTAGTGGGTGGAGAAGATAAAGGAGGGGGGGCAAGGTGACAAATAAATACGATAAAACGAAGACCCCTTATCGGAGACTTCTAGCTTATTGCATCCAACCCGTAAAAATATCGGAAGGCTATCTAAGATCCAGACACAGGAACTCGCTGGAGAAAGCCGAATTGCTGGAACCAAACGTAATTTATGAATATAATTTTAATATGAGCTATACGACAAAGAATACCTTTGAACCAGGACACTGAATGAGAGTTTCTGTGACAAGCAGCTATTTTCCCAAAGTTGATCGAAACTCGAATACCGGAGCTGAATAGGGTAAGGGGAGAAGATGAAGGTAGCTAAACAAAGAAAATTTACCACGACAAAGATCATCCCTCAAAAATCACGCTTCTATAGTAAAAAATGAAAAAATTGTTAAAGTTTATAATTCAGGATATATCGAGTTAATTTCACAGGAGGTGGATATGATAGGAAATGACGACATTGTAAAAAGAGACGTAGAATTAATATCGGATGCCTCCAGAGTCAGTTTCTTTCCACTCGCGGTAAAAGAGGGAAAGGTGCAAAAATAATGGACGTGGAAGGAAGCGAATATATTGATCTCTTGGGAAGTGCAGCGGTCGCCAACGTAGGTCACGGCAATCATGAAGTTGTAGATTCCATCAAAAAAAAGATCAATGACTTGATCCACTACACACCGGCGGCACACTCTCCTTTTGGGAGCTCGTATTGAATATGAGAAAAAAATTGGAACCTTTCGTTCCAGAAACTTATCAAACCCCTTATACCGATATACAGATTGCTACCGATGTCATTTCAGTCAAAAATACCCCACAAGACCCATATGAATAACTCATCTTCACCAGTAAATTTGGCTAAAATTAAACAGGCTCGTGACAATATCCAAGACGAGGTCAATCGTACCCCAACTATATATTCCTTGCCCCTTAGCCGAAAAGTGAATAGGGAGATCCATTTAAAGCTTGAAAACCTACAAGTGACACAAGCATTCAAGGCCAGAGGCAACGCAAATAAACTCAAGTTATTGGGCCCTGATGAGAGGAAAAAAGGTGTAATTACTGCTTCATCCGGTAATCATGGTTTGGGCTTATCTCTTGCAGCCAAGAGAAATGAGTTGGAAGCAATCGTTGTGGTGCCCGAAGTTGCCCCAACTACCAAGATTAAACACATAAAGGAAAACGGGGCGCAAATCATTGTAAAAGGTGCAACGTACGACGACGCGGCTGAACACGCTCACCAACTTGAGGAAAAGAAAGGTTATACTTACGTCCAAAGTTTTGATGATCTTGATATTATTGCCGGAAACGGTTCTATGGGACTCGAGATCCTTGAAGACGTATCCAATACCGATTTAATTATCGCACCTATCGGCGGTGGAGGTGGTATATCAGGAATATCTTTGGCCGTCAAGCAGATCAAGCCTGAAATGCAAGTAATAGGAGTGGAAGCCGCCAATGCTCCTTCCATGAAAAAGTCAATTGAAGCTGGAGAGGTTAAAGAACTTCCTTCTGCCGACACCTTTGCCGATGGAATCGCAGTAAAGAAACCCGGTAAAGTAACCTTCCCTATTGTGAGAGAATACGTGGACCAAATAGTTACTGTTTCGGAAGCAAAAATGAAATCCGCTGTTAGACTTCTAGCAACGGAAGCAAAGACCATAGCCGAGGCAGCCGGGGCCGCCTCCGTTGCGGCACTATTCTCGAACAAGATTGACCTTCAAGAAGCCGAGAATATCGTGTGCGTGATTTCCGGGGGCAATATCGATCAAGAGGATCTATTGGAAATCCTGAAGAAGAGGTAAAGGCCGAAGTTTATCTCATCTTTAACACCAAAACCCAACTCACCTCTCATGAGTTGGCTACTACTTACCGCAAGTTGAAAAGAATTCATTTGCTATATTTGAAGTAGGCAAAAGATAAAAGTTATTTGTTAATTGCCTGTGACTGGCTACCCAAGGTAGCTGGTCGGGGAGACTGGATTTGAACCAGCGGCCCCCTGCTCCCAAAGCAGGTGCGCTACCAGGCTGCGCCACTCCCCGAAACAATATCAGGAAAAATAATCCTTCTGCTTGCGTTTTGATTTTTGCT
>JAGXLB010000017.1 GCA_018334915.1 Candidatus Bipolaricaulota bacterium | reverse complement strand
CTGAGTTAGGAGTTGGTCTTAAGGGAGAGAATCGCACGACTTAGGTGTAAGAAAATTGGAGATAAATTCTCTCTGGAGTCTTCAAAGCTGAAATTATCTTTGCAGCATCTGTTTACCTCCTATTACTTACTTCTTACTTAAGGCTTCATCAGATTTTGTTCGAGCTCACTCTAAAACTGTGAATACAATAACCTTGACATTATCCTCCATTTGGCCTATGTTTTGTGCAAGGATGTGCAACTATGCATCGATTATTCAAAGTCCTCGGCTCAGAGCAGAGATTGAAGTTACTCAGTCACCTGCTCCAGGTGGATGGACCGATCTGCTATTGCGAACTGGAAGGAGTCATAAACCGTGACAGGTCCGTCATTTACAGGCATTTGAAGAAAATGGAAGAGGTCGGTTTATTGAAAACGGAACGGGCAGGCAAACGGGTCGAGTGCGAAGTCCGGGACGAGGAAAAGGTACGAAACTTATTGACGTTAGCTAAAGAACTAACACAATCTGAGGTGAATTAAAGTGAAAGTTGAAATCTTAGGAAGCAGTGGATGTTCTACCTGTAAGAGTTTAAAACAGGACGTCGAAAGTATTGTGGAGGATATGGGTAAGGAAGATGAAGTAGAAGTCGTAAAGGTTACGGACCCCGCAAAATTCGCCAGTTACGGTGTTATGAGTACCCCCGGGCTGGTGGTCGACGGCGAGGTAAAGTTCAAGGGAACGGTCCCTTCCAAAGAAGAAATCCGTGAGGTACTTGCTTAGAAGGTAAAAGTCTTTATGTTTAAATATATTGCGGTTCAGTTAATAAATTTAACCGGATTAACGGGTCGAGTAGCGGATTCGCTGGAGTTCTGGGTTTACGATACACTGAAGATAACAGTAATCCTACTGGGAGTAGTCTTTGCTGTTAGCTACCTCCGCACCTACCTTCCACCGGAGAGAATCAGGGACTTCCTAAAAGGAAAGAAAGCGCTGGTCGGTTACGTTCTGGCTGGAGTCCTGGGGATTATTTCACCTTTCTGTTCTTGCTCAACCGTTCCACTGTTCCTGGGGTTCGTCGGCGTGGGGGTGCCTTTCGGTATGACAATCACTTTTCTTACCGTCTCGCCAATGGTCAATTCTGCCGCGATCTTCGTCCTTTTTGGGTCGTTCGGCTGGGAACTAACTATTGCCTACGTGCTGGGTGGGCTAACGGTCGGTATGATTGGCGGTGGCGGGCTAATGTTACTTGGGTTCGAGCGTTATGTCATGGACTTCGATTTTGCTGCCAATGGAGACGATCCGGATGTTACTAATAAATCCGCCAAAAAGCGCCTTCGGGAAGCCTACGAGGATGCCAAAGAAATAGTCGGGCGTATCTTTCCCTACGTGGTAATAGGTGTAGGGCTAGGTGCGGCAATCCACGGTTTTCTGCCAGAGGGGTTCATTCAGAATACGCTGCAGGGAGCTCTCGCCGTACCAGCAGCCACTGCCCTGGGGATACCAATCTACACTAACATAATGGGAGTAATTCCCGTAGCCGAGAGTTTAATCGGAAAGGGGCTCCCGGTGGGGACATCCATCGCATTCATGATGTCGGTGGCAGCGTTATCGGTACCACAGTTCGTACTGCTCAAACAGGTGATGAAACGAAACCTGATAATCGCTTACGGAGGAATAATAGGGTTCGGGATTATGTTACTCGGATTCGTATTTAACATGATTTTTTAAATACTCTCATCTAAAAGTGAGGAAGTCAACAAAATAAGATTTACCACCCCACCTCAAGTTGAGAAGGCGGGGTGGTCAGAACATTAATAGGCAAAAGTTTTGTTCGGGCAATATTTAAATAAATTCTAACAAATATATAATTATTCTAGAATTTATTTTATCTTGAAATTCAGATTTTATAATCCACTCCGACCCATTTACCTTTATCCATCGAATTGTAAGCAGCTTCTAAAATCACATTATCAACGTAGCCATCTTCAAAGGTCTCTCTTGGTGTTTTGTCTTTTCTGAGAGACTCGACAAAATGTTTCATTTCCGCTTGATAGCCATAGACGAAAGCTTCTTCTGGAAGAGGAAATACCCATCCCGTTTCGCTTTCTGCTTTCTCGAGAATATAACCTCCGCTCTGGGTGGTAAATGCTTCTATAGGAGTTGAGCCTGTAACATCAGTAAAAGTTTTTCCCTCAGTACCGTATATTTCGTTCCTTAAATCTAACCCTCCGCTTGATGACCAGCTAGTTTCGATACTTGCCAATCCACCACTTTCAAATCTCAAAATTAGTAGAGCGTTATCTTCCCCTTCAGTCCGATCCGTATGGACGAGAGTATCTCCCCAAGCGAAGACTTCAGTTACTTTGTCATCTTTCCCAAAAAAGTACCGAGCCGCCTCAACACAATGGCCTCCCATATCCATCAAGGCTCCTCCACCTGTTAATTCCGCATCCCAAAAATGCTCTTTATGGGGACCTGGATGAGCTTCACGCGACCTTACCCAGGTAACGTCTCCGAGGGCACCTTCTTCAATCATTTCCCGAGCCTTGACTACTGCTGGAGCAAAAACTTCGGTCTCGGCATATCCGTTAAATACATCTGCTTCTTGGACAGCTTCAAGCATTTCTTCGGCCTCAGCCTTATTCCTTCCAAGAGGCTTGGTACAAACCATGTTTCTTTCAGCCTCTGCTAATTTAAGAGCGGTTTCTTTATGAAGGACATTTGGTAAGGCGATAATAAATAGGTCAATATCATTCCTTGATATTGCTGAGTCTATGTCGTCCATCGGTTCGTCAATGCCCCACTTGGAAGCAAAATCCTTTGCGTCGTCTATCGATTTGGAAGTATTAAGGACAACTTCTTGACCAGGCACGTTATCTAACCCTTCCATATAAAAATTTGCCACAAAACCTGAGCCAAGCATACCAATTTTTATTTTTTCCATCGATAAAACCTCCACTTAGTTAGATTATTAAGGTTATTCATAACTCTTGAAAAAGACATTTTTAGCTTCCGGGTGATTCTGACTGTATGATTTTGTCTGTCTCTTTTCGAATAAACCCGGGTTAGGGCCAAGTACTTATTTTTTGAATACCGATTTTACTGACGCATTTTTTCAGCTCTACCAAAAGCAGTTAATAGAGCCAACAAAATAAAGCCATTAACCAACATGCGACCTGCCTCTCCTATATTAAGAGTTGTGAGCAAACTCGTAAGAATGGTCAAGATAATTGCTCCAAGGACGACATTGAAGTATTCTCCTTCACCGCCACTAAAAGACACACCTCCAAGTACAACAGCAATAACTGAAGGTAACATGTAACTGCTGCCCATCTCGTATTGAACACCTTGAACGAAACCTAACAACATCAAACCTCCAAAGGCACTCAATAAACCACTGAAGGAATAGGCTAAAATTTTAATTATTTCTACCCTGGCACCCGAAATATAGGCAGCTTCACGATTGCTGCCTACAGCATAAAGAGCTCGCCCAAAAGTAGTTCTCTTAAGAACAAATAAAACGATGAATATGAACGCTAGCCAAATTACTAGAATCCAAGGAATTCCAACAATCCTGCCAGTACTAATCGTCTGGAGTAGTTCTGTCGCACTCCCCGTGGGTTGACCACCAGAGTAAACAAGAGATAATCCGTTAATTACTCCTATCATTCCCAGAGTCATTACTAGGGGAGGAACTTGAGCATAAGTTATCCCGAGCCCGTTTATTAATCCTAAAACAGCACCAAGAGCCATTATTATCAGCAAAACTAATACCAAAGGTAAATTTAAGGGCCCAAGTAAATGTGCCGCTACAATTGCGGAAAAAGAAGCGACAGCTCCGACAGATAGGTCCAACCCTTCTCCCCCGGAGAGTACGGCAAAAGTCTGTCCTGCGGCTAATATACCCAAAAACGAGGCTAGGCTCAAAATATTCAGAACATTTTTATAGGAAGAAAACCCTGGGCGAAGTATACCTCCTATGGCAAGTAGAATACCACAGATCCCAATCGCAACTAAAGTGTGACGGTTCTTGCGGGCGTAATCTAGCACTATACTTTTCATTTATTCCCCCCGGAAACGTACATAAGATATTACTACTAGAATAGAAATCACTATTGCACCGTGGACAAACTCTTGAAAATAAGAGGGAATACCAAGGAAGAAAATAATATTTTTGAGAAAACCTAGAATTAAAGCACCTGCTATAGCACCCAATCCCGAACCAACCCCACCGTATAAACTCGCACCACCTATGACTGATGCAGTTATGGCTTGGAGAGTATAAGGGTCCCCTATATTGGGATCACCTGATACTATCATGCAGGTCAAACTTAGACCCGATAAAGCAATTAGGGCTCCGGATACTATAAACGAACGGAATTTTGTTCTGGGTACGGGGATTCCATTGGCAAAGGCCGCTTCAGCATTACCCCCCACTGAAATGGAAGATTGCCCGGCTTTATGCCTCCTGTAAAATAACCAAAAAATTATACCGAGTAAAAGCAATATGAAAGGCATAGGTAAGAAGCCCAATGAGGATCTATATCGAACTGAAAATAATGCAGGGAAAGATCCACCGGGCTGTGGAAGAAGCCAAAGTGCCAGGCCCCCATAAATAAAAGACGTCGCAAAAGTAGCAAGTAAGGACTTTAACCTAAGATAGGCTACGACAATTCCGTTGAATACCCCGGTTAATATACCCGTGGCGAACCCTATCAGCAAGGCCTGCCCTCCAGTGATGTTCGGTTGGCCGTAAGCTACTACAGTGACTGCATTCACTAGGCTAATTGCCGCACCGATAGAAAGGTCAATCTCACCACTGAGAATTACTATTGTGGCACCTAGAGCTGCGAATGCTAGAGGTAATATATCGGCAACGTTTGACCATAAGAAGGCAAAAAAATTAGGATTAAAAAAAGAACTAATAACTATTACGATGATTAAAAAGATCAGACTCGGTCCACTAACCTCAAGATCCTGTAGCTCCGGAGATAGAAAACTTAATTTATTCTGAAAATAAGAACTAATTCTTGAATTAAACAGTGAGCTAATCATTTTTGTTATTTCCTGTATTTAACGAAGCCGAAAGGACCATCTCTTCAGTGATATTTTCCCCCTCTAGTTTTTCTACTACTTTACCTTCGTACATGACTAAAAGATTATCAGCTAAAGAAATTAACTCTTTTGTTTCACTAGAAAAGAGTAGAATTAAGACCCCATCGTTTGCTAAGGAATATAGTAGGTCGTAAATTTTTTCTTTCGTTTGAACGTCAACTCCTTTGGTGGGATCATTCATCAAGATGAGCTTTGGGTCTTTTATCAACCATCTTCCTATCAACAATTTTTGTCTGTTACCACCAGAAAGCTGCCAGGCAGGATCCTCCAGGCTTTCGTAAACTGCATCAAGTTTTTCTATGACTTTTTTGGCTAGTTGTCGCTCTTGATCAACGTCTATTAGTTCCCAAAGCGGCCTGTTAGCGTTGTTGGCGATAGAAATATTTTCCCTAATCGTTCTGGAGTGAAGGAGTCCTTCATCTCTATCGCCCGATATATAAACAATTCCGTTTCGAATGGCTTCCCTGGGTGATCTTATATGCAAGGTTTCTTTTCCTAAAGTACAGGTACCTTCAATTGTCGGTTCTAAACCGTATAAAGCACGTAAAAGAGTTTCCTGACCCTGTCCTTGTAGGCCCCCTACTCCTAATACCTCGCCCGGTGATATGCTGAAACTTACTTTTTCTACATTACCAGCGGCGGCAGTTACGTTTTCTGCCCGAAAACTTAGTGAACTCTTAGCTTCCGATTTAGCTTTGCTCGATTGCTTTTCGCTATCTCCATAGTTCTTTTTTGTTGCTTCTTCTCCCAACATCATTGAGACAACTTTATCTTTCGATGTCTCTGCAACTTGAACTTCTCCGACAGAGTAACCATTTCTTAGAATTGTGGCTTTTTCACATAGATCTTGGACTTCTCCGTACCTGTGAGATACGAAAACTACGGCCATTTCCCGGTTAGCGAGTTCTCGTATTGTATCAAAGAGTATTTTAACCCTCTCAGAAGGCAACGAAGCAGTTGGCTCGTCCAGCAATAATAAATCTGGGTCTCGGGAAAATGCTTTAACTATTTCTACTAACTGTCGTTGGGATACAGACAAATCAGCTATTTTTGCACCAAGTGGGATCTCTACTTGGAAACTATTGAACAGTCTGTCTGCTTTTTTCTTTATTTCTCCAAAATCGATGAACCCCAATTTCCTTAAAGGCTCAGCTCCCAAAAATAGATTCTCTTTTACGGTTAATTGAGGCACTAATGAAAAGTCTTGATGGACTGTGGCAATTCCCGCGGCCAAGGACTCTTGAGGAGAACCAATGCTTACCTTTTCGCCTCTCAGATATATATCTCCTTGGTCAGGGACTACGATACCGGCTAAGCTTTTAATTAAGGTACTCTTCCCGGATCCATTCGCCCCTAATAAGGCGTGAATTTCCCCGGAAGAGCATTCCAGTTCTGCGTTATCCAAAGCCTTAACTTGCCCGAAACGTTTACTTAAACCTTCAACTTGAAGATAGTTGCTCATATCTGTAGAAGATAGATAGAAACATGGGGGACGAGAATATCCCCCATGTTTCTGTTACCTTTTTTGTTTAACCTTCCTGGAACAAATTATCTATCTGCTCGTCCGTGAGCCATCCATCTATGAAAAAGGAATCCGGTTTGGACCTGTATTCCTGAAGCACTTCATTTAAATTATCGTTAGTAACCTTTAATGGAAGAGGTACGACAATGGTGTTGTCCTCTACTTCGTCCTCAACAAGTTCTTTCCCTTGTAATTTATTTATCGCAACTTTTAGTGCACTAACACTTATTCCTGGCGGGTTGGCTACTGCATAACTCTTAAACCCCTGTTCTTCTTTAAGTGATGCCCATTGTCTCAAGAAGCCCATTGTATTGCTCCCTGTCATGACCGGCAAATCTCTATCTGCTGCTTGAAAAGCCCCAATGATGCCTCGCGCCATTCCATCCTGGGTAAGTACCCCATCGATATCCGAATAAGCCGACAAGAGGTTTGACATGGTTTCTTTTGCACTCTGATTTGCCCAGCCTCCATTTTCAACGGTAAGAACGTTAATGCCGGGGTATTTGTCAAGAACTTTTTTAGCAGCTTCCCACCTAGTAACGTTCGCAGGATTGCCGGCAACGCCGTTCATCACTATTATATCACCCTCGCCATTTAACTGTTCAGCGAGCCATTCGGCTTGAATAGCAAACCAGGTGCCTTGATCAATTACTACGTTGATGGCTTTTGATGAAGTTACTGCTTGGTCAAAGGAAATTACAGTTATGCCGGCACTTGCTGCCTCTTCGATTACCGGATTAAGTGCTGTCGACGAGTTAGGGTTGATCAACAAGGCATCAACACCTTTGGAAATCATATTCCTTATGTCCCGGGTTTGGTCCACAATTGCTGTCCCTGAGTTTTGAATAATGAAATCACTAATTATGCCCTCTTCTGCGTATTCTTGGGCTTTGTCTCGAAAGTCTTCTACCATTTGGGTACGCCAAGTGTTATTGACAAAACCGTTGCTAAATCCTATCACAAAACCGTCTTCAGCCAGTAGTGTTACTTGACCAATAGTCAATAGGAGCGAAAGAGCAACTAACACGCCGACTACCTTCAGTCCAAGATTTCGGTTTTTCATTTTTTAAATACCTCCCATGGTTCAAAGAAAGCTAATGGCTCTAAATAAAATTCCGTAAAGTGAGGAAAACTTATCGGTTGTCTAATATCACCTCCTTATAGCTGAGATTTTTACTAATGTAGCTACCAGTGACATTTACATGTGTAAACATCAGGTTAAACTTTTATATTGCTGTTTCTCGTTTAAGTCTAAAATTAACTCCCCACCGACCTACTCAATAGAATATATAAACTCAGAGAGCTTAAGGTTCAGGATAAAACTAGGCAAATCGAGCATTTCACCGAGAAGATCAACCCAATTTGGTTACCTGATTCAAATTATTCATATCTAATTTCGCTTTTCCCAAGCTGGAAAGCCTTTATTATATTTTTAGCAGGTACATCACTTTGAATATGGTTAGTAGGGCCCATTATGAATCCACCGCTTTTTGCTAACTTATTTGCAAAATCCAAAATTTCGCCCCTTAAACCTTCATCAAAAGATTTCGATAGGGATTTAACGTCAATCCCTCCTAGAAACACCAATTTATCAGAATAAGACCTTGATACTTTTTCGACGTCCAGCTTCGGTAATGGCTCTAAGGGGTGATGAATATCTATACCTATATCGAGCAATAGGTCCAGCAGAGGAGGTGTATATCCGTCGGAATGAAATAAAACTTTGGTTTGAGGACTGGCCTGCTTAATTATACTCACGAGCTTCTTCCATCTTTCAAAGAAATATTTTCTGAAGACCTGAGGAGAAAAAAGGAGCCCCTGATTGTCCGCATAATCATCGCCCGGGAGCTCAAAAATATCGATTCTTTCTCCCACTATTTCCATGTATCTCTTATGAATCTGCAGATAGAAGTCAAATAACTTACTCAAAAGTATTTCCACAAACTCTTCATTTATCATTAAGTCCTTAAACAATAATTCCGGTCCCCTTAATTGAGAAGCCTTTTCGTATAGCCCGTATGATACGGGAGCCCTAGCAATTAAGGCATATTGATCGCAATCGAGTTCGTTTAGTCGATTTTCTAACTTTTTAGGACGAATTAGAGATTCTACATCAGGCATGCTGTAACTTTTAATGTCGTCCTTATCGGCGTCGCTTAATGGATAATCGTATGGGTAGACTGATGATTCTGTTCTTTTCCACTTTACGCCAAAGGCATCAGTGCCAACTCCACCTTTTGGTGAAATTAGATCCGTACTACCAAGCCAAACATGTCTGGTATCTATATCCAGTTCCCTCAGAACTCTATCATCTATGTAGTTAACGGAATGTCCATGTCTGCCCCGAAAAGGCTGGATTTTACAACTTATGCCAAGCTCAGCCTGTAAATCATCCCATAATTCATCGACGACTCCGTAAGCACTTCCACAAAGGGCAAGTGGTACTCTGTCCGGTTCCTTATGTTTCAGAGTGGCCAAAACGCGCTCTTTACTATTCATACTCCATCACTCCAAAAACCCTAAAAAAGCGAATTTGATTGAATGTATAAGGATCAAATCTCGGCAATGAATAAGTAACCGTCCATCAAAGTCCGAATATGACAATAAAAGTCAAACATTGAAACTGCTGAACCCTCTTTTCTTTAGTTTGATTTTGGTTACAACCAGGAATCAGAAATTTTCTTCCCAATCTTCAACACCAGTTTCGGTTCCAAAAGATTTTGTGCTCTGTGCTCCCAACCAATTAGCTAACCTGGTAGTTTTTTCAACACCCCAACCTTTAGTTTTCCCCGCAATAAAGCCCGCACAGAAAGCATCTCCAGCTCCGGTCGTATCAACTGCTTCTACCGAAAAACCAGGAATATGAAAGGACATGTCCTTTGTGGATACAAAGCTACCTTCTTCGCCTAATTTTACGATAACGTTCTCTGCCCCCTCATCTTGTAAAACAGCTACCATATTCTCTACTTCATCGACCTGAGTTAGTTTTCTTGCTTCAGGCTTATTTAAAAAGAGGTAGTCAACAACAGGGAGCAATTGAAGTATCCTGCCTTTCCAGTCATTGTCCTGAGAGAAAACCGTATCGTAGCTTGTTTCCAGGTCAAACCTTTTTGCCTTTTGAAGTAAAGACTTGGCGGATTTAGCATTTATTTGAGGAAGAAGTGATAGACCGCTGAAATGTAGATGTTTTGCCTTGACAAGAGTGTCATCGGTAACGTCCTCTACCCGAGAAGTTCTTGAAGCTCCTGGCTTATGGATAAAGCTTCGGTCCCCGTTTTCCCTTACAGCTGATATTGTTATAGCGGTTCTCTGGGATTCTATTTTTTTCAGGGTTTTTAAGTTTTCAGCGTTCAGCTCTAAACTCGATAACTTATTTAAAATTAAATCTCCCTGCAGATCATCTCCCAACCTTGAAGTCAACAATGGCTCTAGCCCCAGCTTTTTTAAAGCAACAGCAGTGTTCCCTGCATTCCCCCCGATTGAAAACTCTATCTGGTCCACGAAAGTGATCTCATCAATTTTTGGCAGCTTCTCGATTTGCCTTACTAATACATCAAGCACTAAATTCCCAAAACAGATCACATTATTCGGCATTTGGGTCACTTCTTAATTCTCTCCTTATTAATTTTATCGACATCACTAACTTTTATTGACAATTTTCCACGGGAAAACGTTGGTGTCAAAATAGCTTTTCGTTACTTCAATTAATCCTTCCTCAGTATAGCCCTCTGTCACCACTGATAGCAGGGGGGAGCCTTCCGAAACTCCAAGGTAATCTGCTTGTTCGGTAGAGGCCTCTACTGCTCGTAGAAATTGCTCTAGTTCTATTAAAGGTTGGTGGTACTTTTCAGCTAACAATTGATAAATCGAACTTTCCGATAAATCTTCATCCTCTAGACCAGCACAACAATTGTACTTAATTCGGGCGTTTTCTACGGCTATCGGTAGCTCGTCGGCCATTCTAACACGCTCTATTGTAATCACTTTTTCATTTGAGGAGAAGTCATAATTTTCTGTGATGGGTTCTTGGGCATCAGAAACTTCTACGTTTAGTACTTTTGAATGGGCTTTGAACCCTAACTCCTGGGCCATTTCGGTAAAACTTCGAGATAGAATGAAGGCAGCATTGCCGAACTCAGAGCGAACAAATGAACCTTTCCCGTGTACTTTTTTTATAAGACCATCTTTTTCTAATTCTTCCAGGGCTTTTCGGACTGTACTCCTGACCACGTCAAATTTTCGGGCTAGTTTTTTTTCAGATGGTAGTTGATCTCCTTCTGAAAAGTCACCCTCTCTTATCCACTTCTTTATTTTCATAAAAATTTGATGATAAAGAGGGACCTTTTTTTCGGGTTCTAGTTCAAATTTGGAATCTTCAATATTTGATTTATCAAAAAATACCATAATATTCACTCTGTCGTTTACATGTGTACATGAGTACAAGATAACAAATTAGTTTTTTGTTTTCAAGTAGTTTTTTGTAAGATTTCCCATAAGATTGTTCGTTGTCTCAAAATAGATAAATAGTAGGAAGAATTGTCAAATTGAGGTTTTTAAGTTTGAAAACACGGTAAGTCCTATGCCAACTCAGGAATAGTGATTACTGGAGAAAAGAAAATACGGTGGATGATTCTTTTTAACTATCCAGGATCCCATCTAACTTAATTCTTCCCCGATTTACACTGAATAATCCCCATATCGCTCTTTTTAGCTCTGAAATTATAGAGTAAAGAAATCGCCTGAATCGCGCTATCCCCACCCACAGGGTGGGGCATTACGCCCGTTTCATGGCTTAGCCACCGCGATTTCTAAACAACTACAAACTGACGAATTCATCCCCGTCCAGAGGACGGGGTATTCTGCGTGAATTTGATAAACGGGAAATCCATCATAATATGGTAGAATGAATTTTTGACCTTTCTCGGTGGACTCTAATGTGAAATGAATAGAGCTTGATTTTTTTGTTTTTGGGTTAGAACCTCTGAATTGGCAATAAGACTGCCTGTCCTCAATTGAAAGGTGATTATTTGCCATCAAGAGAGTTAAAGTCCAGCTGGCAGTTCGCCTAAGTCGATTTCCAGGAACAGTTCTCCAGTTTAAACCTTAATAAAGACAAATAGAGTAGATTTTAGTATAATGTCAATCCTGACAGTAGAAATCGTTTTTCTGTAGCAACTGGATTAGCTTGTTTAAAGGCAAACCGGTTAAAAAGGATAGATCTCCGTGTACTTCACTTGAAAATTTCAAAACACCTTCTTTCTCAAAGGCGCCAGCCAGTTCAAGTACTGGGTAGTTTGAAACGTACTTTTCAATTTCACTTTGACCGATATCCCTGAAGGTTATCTTTGTCCTTCCCAGAGAGGATTCTAAATCGTTGGTTCTGGTGTTAAGCAACGATACACCTGAGATGACTTCCAGTTCCTCTCCGGAGAAAGAGGACAACATTTCTACTGCTTCCTCTTCGGTTTTCGGCTTCTCGTAAATACTGTCTTGAAATATAACAAACAAGTCCCCCGATATAACTAAATTATCGCCTTTGAGTCTTTTCCCCACGTCTCTGGCTTTGGCCTCCGCCAGTTTCCTGGCCAATACTTCTGGATCACTATGCCTGATAGATTTTTCATCAATTTCACTGGGGATTACATCGTAATCCATATTTAGCAGGTCAAGCGCTTGAATTCTAAATTTTGAACTGGAGGCAAGGACTATATTCATATTTGACTCCTTAAATGCCATTTAGTGGTTTTCGGGGTGATACCGAGCATTATTTAGCTTACCTCTAGGTCACGCTTAGAATAGAAGAACTCCCAGGACCCCAGACAGGAAGATTGCCGTAATCGGATGTTGATCAAATAGATCCAGGAATACGAATACTAAAATAGCGATAATAACACTTTTAAGTATAACAAGGTTCGAGTAACCGACGAAAGCCGTTATGCCGATGGAAATTTCGGCCGTGGCTATTAGGCCAATTACGGCGGGACGAAGTCCTTTAAGGAGACCTCGGATGTACTTTGACTTCTTGAACTCCTTAAAATATTTTGCCAAAGTAATGCTTATTAGGGAGGGTAGCAACAATACTCCAATCGTTGCGGTCAATGCTCCCAGGAATTTCTCCAGGTTAAACCCCACAAAAGTAGCGCTATTAACAGCTATCGGACCGGGACTCATTTGAGCTATGGCAATAATATCGACGAACTCCTCGTAAGCCATCCACTCGTTTCTCACGATCAGCAGTTGCTCTATGAAAGGGATTGCGGCATAGCCACCACCAAAACTAAAAACCCCTACCTGGAGGAAGACAATCAGTAATCTAAACACGTTCTATCCCTCTTTTTCTTCCATCGGCTGAAATACAAAGTAACCCAGGGCAGCCGATAACAATATTACGAATCCAGGGTGAATTCCAAAATTGCTTATCGCAACTATAATGCCAGCCACGAGGACAACTTTTAGAATGTTCCAGTGGACTTTCTGGGCAAGGCGTTTTAGAGCGAGCAGGATCAATACGAGAACTGCAATCCGTATACCTTTAAAAGCTTGCTGGGCGATCGGGTGTTCCAGGAATCTGACAAAGAAAGAGGCAATCAGCAATATAACAGTAAAAGGTGGTATGACCACGGCAATTGAACTCGTTAAAGCCCCGGGAATACCACTAATATGGTAGCCGATGAATATTGACATATTTACGGCAAGAGATCCCGGGAGGCTCTGAGTAAAAGCTATGATATCGAAAAACTCGTCCTCTTTTAGCATTGAATTCTTCTTTATGATCTCTTCCTCGATAAGCGGGATCATGGCAAACCCACCACCAAAAGTGAAGAGTCCCAATCTGAAAAAAATGCGGAAAAGCCTAATCAGGACTTTCAACAATTACCCTCCTCTTTGTCGAGAGGCTGGTATCTATCGAGAGTAACGGGTATCTATTCCTGAATTTCTCCCTGGTAGTAGCATTTACTCTCTCTTTGCTGGAAAGTTTCCTCAGACCGTTTCTCCATAAAACAGTATTATTAAATCCGCCAGTTTTGAAACATGGCTTGTAAGGGGAAGTAAATCCGGACCAAAACACCCCTGATTGACCGGTGTCAAAAAAAGAGAGGTTAATGGAGATTAAGAAGGATATCATGAAATATAATCTGCTGACTTCTGGTTTGACCGGTTGTACAATTGAGTGTGGATGAAATTAGTCAAGGAGTTAAATACTTTTTCCCACCCGGGGCGGATGGTTATACTTAGAAGATTAGATATAGCTTGAAATGAATTAATATTCGGTGGTTCGCATTCATCATCAGGTTCGTCATTTGATGACTCTGATCCGCTTCTACTTTCTCCCTTGTTAGTCACTAAGTATTCTCACCGCCAGATAGCGTTCTTAGTCAAGTATTATACTCACCTATCCAGCCTTATCAATCCCTATTTTCCTATTTGCACTAATAAGCTTAATTTGCTTTCATTTACCTTGTTCACTAGCCTTTTTTAGTGGAATCTTAATTTAACTGTAATGTGAGGAATTCAGAAAATGAATACAGTTTGTGTTTATAAAGACCCGATGATGTATGGAGCACACGGTATCACCTCCGCTGTAGAGCACCAGAGGAAAGCATTACAACTCCATGGGGTAAAAGTAAAGGATAAACCCAGAGAGCCTTACGACGTAATCCATATAAATTGGCCCGGACCGCTCTCCTACCTAAGACTTAAGCAGGCACAAAGGCGCGGCAAGCTGGGGATCGTATTTGTTCACGCTGGACGCAGCATAGAAAAGGGGTTTACTCTCTCCCAGTATATCAGGAAACCTTTGGTTAACAAGCTATGGCTTTCTCGGCTTTATTCCGATGCTGACAGGGTTGTTGCACCGACTGAGTACGCGAAGGGAAAGATGAGAAATTTTGGCGTCGATCCTGAGAAAATTCGGGTGGTCAGCAACGGGGTTGATTTCTCGAGGATCGAGTATTCCCAGCAGGAACGGAGGAGATACAGAGAACGGTTTGATATGAACCGTCTCACGGTAATAACCATCGGACAGGTTAAACCCCGGAAAGACGTTACTA
Organism: Candidatus Bipolaricaulota bacterium; assembly: GCA_018334915.1. Taxonomy (GTDB): domain Bacteria; phylum Bipolaricaulota; class Bipolaricaulia; order M55B111; family M55B111; genus JAGXLP01. The sequence goes on along the minus strand of JAGXLB010000017.1, from coordinate 9,940 downwards.
CCTTTGTCCAGGTGGCCAGAGAACTTCCCCAGTATCAATTCTTCTGGTTCGGTCAGAAGATAGACTGGTCTTCAATGTTTGGCGAGAGTACAGACGACGTCATATATAATTCTCCTGATAACGTACGATTTACGGGCTACGTAGAGGATATAGACGCTGCACTCTCTTCCGGTGATCTCTTCTTTTTCCCTTCCAAGGAAGAAAACGAAGCTATAGTCCTCCTGGAGGCAGCCGGGCACGGTTTGCCGATAGTAACGAGGAACCTACCTGCCTATAAAGACCTATTGGTCGATGGTCAGAGTTGCTTAAAGGGTAATAGGACGGATGAGTTTGTTGAGCTAATAAAAAAGGCTATGGAAGACAACGAGGTAAGGGGTAAGCTTACGGAGAACGCGAAGGAATCAGCGGAAGAATATAGTCTGAAAAACGTCGGTAAGGAATACCTTGAAATTTATAAAGAATACTCGGAGAAGGCTCAGTCTGAAAACTCATGACGCGGCACTTTCAGTTCTTGAAGGGTCAACAATCTAAGGTCCCGGGGCGGCCATTTTAAATAGATCAGTGAAGTTGTAATTCCTAACTACCGGTACGACTCCGGAGGTAAAGTTTTCGGCTGCAGGTTTTGAGCTTTTTCACGCCTCACTTTATCAATGTGGTAAGCGATACCGTCTGGATATAACGGAACCTGACTTCAGCCGGGCTTGAAAATACCTTATGCCGACAACAAAATTAACAACCAAATACTTCGAGGGGAAAGATGAAGAACGACGTTCCGGTTCAATTATTCGATATCAGCAAGAGGTTTGGGGATACCCTTGCCGTTGACTCAGCCGATTTCTCCATTCAAAAAGGTGAGTTCTTTGGCCTCCTGGGTCCCAACGGGGCAGGCAAGACTACCCTTATAAAAATGCTGATTGGACTGGCGAACCCCACGGAAGGCACTGCAGAGATTTTCGGGTATGACATTAACGAGGATTACCAGGATGTTCATAGTTACATCGGCTTCGCCCCTGCCGAAGCAAACCTTGATCGGGAGTTCAGTATATTTGACAACCTGAGGTTCCACGCCGGATACAACGGAGTCTCCCCCCGAGAACAATCGGAAAGAGCCGAGCAGCAGCTAAAGAAGTTCGATTTATGGGAGAAAAGGGATAACAAACCCTACGAACTTTCGACAGGAATGCGCAAGAAACTACTTTTTGCCAGGTCGATGATCATCGAACCTAAGATAGTAATTCTGGATGAACCCACGGCGGGACTGGATCTGGAGACCAAAGAGGCCGTTCAGAACAACATAAAGAAAATTACGGAAGAAGGTGTAACTATATTGTTCACCACCCATCAGATTGACGAAGCCGAACGCCTCTGCGACCGGGTAGCTATAATGAACGAAGGTAAAGTCATTGAAATCGGCCCACCGGAGGAGCTACTAAAAAGTGGCCAGGGTGATCTTGTAAGAATAAAGCTAACTGAGTACATCGATTCCCTGCCGAATGAACTCACCGGGGACGGTTACCGCGCTGATTTCGTTCGCGAAGAGAAAGAAATAAAGGCTACTGTTGCCGATGGAGCCGAGGCCGCTGCTGACATAATGAAAATACTCCATGGGGCAGGTATAGCAACAAAGGCTGTCCAGGTCGAAAAGGCCAGCCTGGAGGATCTCTTTCTCCAGCTAACCTCGGAAGATAGTTCCGAAGACTCCCAGATAAATAGTTCAGGGGGAAGTTAGGCATGTTTTTAACCCTGCTCAAACGGGAAGTCTTTCGTTACGTTAAAAACCCTTCCGTTACTATAGGTACTCCGATACTAAGCCAGATACTCTACATCATTGTTTTCGGCCTGGTGCTGGGGCCCCGGATCGGATCCGTGGCAAACCACTCCTACATATCGTTCATGTTGCCCGGGCTGGTAATGATGGCCCTGATTACCAACTCCTTCATGAACCCCGGGTGGAGCCTCTATATGGCCCGACATTTCGACTGGATAGATCCAATTTTATCCAGTCCGATGAGTTCAACCCAGATAGTCTCAGCTTACATTCTCGCGGGAGTTTTGCGAGGTCTGTTGGTCGCTGCTGTCCTAATTATAGTGGCGCTGATTTTACCAACCGTGGTCGCGGTTACCCACTTACCGTTCGTACTTATCTATCTACTCGTCGTTGCTTTCCTGGGTTCGAGTCTTGGAACGATAGTTGGGCTCTGGGCTGACAAGTTCGATCACATAGTGCTCGCCCAAACCTTCGCCCTCTTCCCGCTGGTATTCCTTGGCGGGGTATTTTATTCGCTCGAGATGATTGAGGATATCTACATCTTAAGCACCCTGGTTAAATTCAACCCGGTAACTCATATGATAAATGGCCTTCGATACGGAATGATAGGTGTTGCCGAGCTGTACATCCCGTTCGGGTTGACGGGACTTGTTGTTCTAGCCTCTATCCTGTTTCTGGTCTGCGTCTGGTTGTTTCGACGGGGCTACAAGCTTCGAATATAGAGTTTGAGTTGACTCAATCCGGGCCCTTGACTTTTCTTTCAAGGGTCTGATTTGCTGGTGGAGAAATAAGTGGTGAAGAAATGCCAGCAGTGCTACATTTTCAAGCCATTGGACTCAGAAGACTTTTTGTTGAATTGACCTGCTTGGAGGAGCTTGATTAACCCAGAGGATAAGTCCCGAATTCTTTTACCGTGTCCACCATGGCGAGGACGTTTTCGGCCGGAACTTCTTCCATTATGGTGTGAACAGCCGAAACCATGTATCCCCCGCCGGGTCCCAGAGTTTCCATTACTCTCTTTACTTCTGATTTAACCTCTTCGGGAGTAGCACCGGGAAGGACTTTATGGGTATCTATCGCGCCGCAAAGGACTATTTCGTCCCCAAACTGGCTCTTGAGTTTTGAGAGGTCGGACATTTTTCCGGCAGAGGTTTGAATGGGGTTCAGTATGTCGACGCCAATTTCGATCAGATCGTCGATCAACGGAAATACGTCTCCGTCCGTATGGAAGAAAACCTTTGCGTCCGTCCTTTCCTTGATGAATTCGATGTAATCGGCGTGGATCGGTTTTAGGACTTCTCGGTATGTATCGGGTGAGATCAGTAGGCTTTCTTGAGTCCCGAGGTCGTCGCCTATGCAGATTATGTCAATGTTCCCTTCCAGTTCGGACAAAAAAGAGTCCATAAGAGTTTGGCACTTTGTGGTTATCTTGCGGAGCAAAGCCTTCGCAAATCCGGGATTTCTGACAAGATTTTGAAGAAAAACTTCCATCCCCTGCAAGGCGAAAGCCCGTTCAAGCGGAAACAGTAGCCAGGGAGTAGCCATAATGGCGTACTCGTTCTTTTCGGCCAGTGCTGCCGCTTTCTCCTTCACGTGAGCGACGCGAGTGGGATCGGTCATGTCCGGCCAGCCCTCGTACTCTTCAATATCTTCGACTGTATCTGCCTCTTTCAGTGGATGTACTCCGGGATACCATGCACCCGGTTCTGTCTGGACCTGTCCGCTACCCCAGGAGTTGACGTAAGGGGTGCCCGGTTCACGGTCCTTGTTTCGTTCGAGAACCGAGGCCGGTTCCAGATCTCTAACGCCGCGAACGTCGGAATTTAGTCTCCTCAGGGTTTGTTCGTCCAGCTTTGCTGTTCCCAGTTCGGGCCACTGGTGGAGATATTCATCCGAGGCGTCAATACCTTCGAGTTGTTTTAGCTCCCGATAAGTTTCCATCTTTATCCCGGTCGTATTGTTGGCGCCTATCACGATCGGTACTCGGTCCGGTTCCTTATGGTTTGTCGCTGCTTTCACCCTTTCTCTAGGCGTCATAGTCATAGTTATCACTAATCCTGGTTATTCATTCGGTAAATTGTTCTTCGATTCGTTCTATTTTATCGCAGTATTTTTGAGCGTCGAACTTACGCTCCAGCCCGCCGGCATTCATGTATCTTACCTTCCCGAAGACTTTCCGTTCCTGCCAGGCTCGATCGTGTTTGCCGTAGCACCAGGCGACGCCGGTGAAACCATTAGGGTCGCGTCCGTCGAGTTCGTACTTGTTGTTCAACCAAAGCGTTATTTCGTAGCCCGTTTCGGGGTTGGGTGTCCATTCCAGGATTTTCTTACCCCAGTACATCCTCATGTAACCGTGGGTTTTGCCGGTAAGGATCATTTCTTTTTGGGCTGAGTTCCAGTATGGATCGTGGGTCTCCGCCTTTTCCAGTTCTTCCCTGGAGTAGGTATACTCTCGTGGATCGTCCCGGTGATCCGTTAGCGTCTCCAGTGCCCAGTCGGGCAGAATGGAGGAGAAGTCGTCGTAGTTCTCATTGTAGTAAACAAAGTTCATGCTTAGTTCTCGCCGGATTACTAGCTGTTCCAGGTAGTCTTCGACACTGGGGCTTTCGGACTCCTGGATTCTATCTACTATGTATACCGGTGATATCTGACCGAAGTGAAGGTAGGGGCTCATATCCGAGAGGTAATCCTCGGTCGGATCGTTGCTCTTCTCCGCGTATTGGTCCAAATTATCCTTGATAAAATCTTCGAGGAGTTCTTTTGCTCTGGATGTCCCAGCGGTGTAGGTCCTAACGGGTTTTACGGACCGGTCTATATCAAGTTCTCCCAAAACATCATCCAGGTCAACCGAATCAAATTCCAGGTCCATATCTAAAGAAGATTTGGCGGGGTCCAGGTTCTCGGCAGGCGCGGAAAAGTCATCCAGCCGGTCGTTGATCTTTGGCCTAATGGTTCGAGCGGCGTACTCTTCTTTATCGCTTGCCGCCTCTACCGGAACTACTACGTCTCCTTCGACTTGAATTAACGGTACGTCAACTTCTGTGGCTACCCTCTTTCTCCATCTCTGTTGAATGCTCAGGTAACCTCTATCAACTACCGCTATAGCTGCTTCTTTTGCCAGTTCTATCGCGCCCTGAGGAGGACTCTGGTGAGATATGAAAGTTTTAATTCCTCGCTTTGTGAGCTTTTCCCTGGTCTCCCTTAACCCTTCTATCATGAACTGATAGTGGCGGAGATTTCCCCCGGGAAAGTCGTCAGTGATTCCAAAATACGTAATAACGGGAAGGTCAAGTTCGTTTGCCCGGGTTATCGCCAGCTGAAGAGCCTGGTTTTCTTCAGCCCGCTGAGAGGCTTGCATCCAGTAGAGTACGTATTCTCCGAATCGCTTCCTCTCGTCGTTTAGTTTTTTGATCCTTTCAGGTTCTAACATGAGTTCCTAGCTGGAGTTGTCGTACTTGCCTATCAGGTCAGTTAAATTATCAACTTCGAGCTTTTCCAGTTCTTTCGGAACCCCATCGATGATTTTCCCGTAGGCGTCTGCTCCCTCGGAAATAGCGTGAGATAGCATCTGGGTTGCAGAGGCCCCGGCCGCTACGAACTGGAGCAAGTCTCTTGCCGACGCTATCCCTCCAACGCCGATAACCGGGACGTCAACAGCATTGTAAACTTCATTTACGGCCTGAAGTGCCAGTGGTTTTATCGGAGGACCTGATAGCCAGCCGTAACCATCGTCGCTGCCCAGGGGGGAAGTTAGATCGTCCAGATCTATCTCCAGACCAGGCCCCACGGAATTAATCGCCACTATACCCGCGGCGCCTCCTTTGACCGCGGCTGAGGCAAATTCTCCCAGGTCCGGGACGTGAGGGGAGAGCTTTACAAAGATTGGCTTGTCCGTTTTTTCTGAAGCGGCCGCTGCGATATTCCGTATTGGTTCCGGGTCCCTGCCCAGATAGTGGGAGGACAACTCAAAGGCGGAGGCGAATTCTTCAATTTCTGGCAGAAGCTCCCGTATCTGATCCGGATTGTAACCGAGACTCAGGACCAGTGGTACGTCGTTTTCTCGGGCAATTGTCGGGAAGTAATCGTCGATCCAGCGCTCCGGCGGATCTTCTGACCACTTTTCGCAGTTTAATACTCCTCCGTTTAATTTTGCAATTGCCGGTTTTGATACTTCTGCTGCCTCGGTGGAAATTGTCTTCGTCACTATTGCACCCACTCCCTGACCGGCCGCTCTCTCGATCAGTTTAGGGTTTCCGGTGAGTGGCCCGGCTGCAGGCATTAACGGATTTTCTAGCTTTAATCCCGCGATCTCCGTTGAAATATCCATTTATACCTCCTTCAGTTGCTTAAATTATTTCCCTCTTATCTTCTCCCAGAGATGTTCAGAAATCTTCCTGGCCTCTCGATAGACATCTGGTTTGTCCAGGTTTACCAGTTCGGAATCTCTCAATACCGGTTCTCCGTCAACGAAAACCGTCTCTACTTCGTAATTGCTTCCTGAAGTTCCGAAGAAAAGATGCCCCAGAAAGTTATCCTCGGTTATCGGTGTCGGACTGGGGTAATCTATGACGGTAATGTCGGCCCTGTAGCCGGGACTGAGCTTCCCGAGCTTTATTCCAAAAGCATCTTCAGCCAGTTCATAGTTCTCTTCAAATAGCATCCTGCCGACGTCTTCTAAGCCCATAATACTTGGGGAACCGTGATATATTTTTTGTAAAAGTAACGTGGATCGAAATTCGTCGATCATGGAAAACCCCAAGCCATCGGTCCCTAAACCCAAGGAGAGTCCTCTGTCCAGTAACCCTTCTACATCGGCAACTCCTGCTCCGTTGTTCATGTTCGATCGGGGGTTGTGGACTAGAAATGGATCCCGATCGCCAAGGAGATCTTTTTCCGGTTCGGACAGGTGTATCCCATGAGCTAGAATTGCGTGCTCGTCGATAAGCCCGTGGTTATCCAGCCTGGTAACGACCCTGTTGCCGTATTGATTGAGAGAATCGTCCTGGTCCTCACGACCCTCGGCAAGGTGAATGTGAATTCCGGTATCAAGGTCTTCAAGGTAGCTGGAGACCTCCTCGAGGGTACCTGATGACAGGGTGAAGGAAGCATGCAGTCCAAACTGTCCCGCCGTGAGATCGTCGTCCCGGTTCGAAACCGTACTCAACCAGTCCAGGTTTTCCCTTATTCCCTGCTGAGCTTCGGCCTCCCCGTTTCTGTCAGTAACTTCGTAGCAAAGGGAACTTCTGAGACCTATTTTCTCTACGACTTCCTCCTCGATCAGCTGAAGGCTTCCTTCTGTATAGTTTGGACTTGAGTGATGATCAAAGACTGTGGTAACACCGTTTTTGAGTAATTCAACTGCGCCAACCCGGGCGCTTATTCTTGTTGCCTCTCTGTTCAGCTTTCTATCCAATTTCCACCATAGGCCCGTTAGGAGCTCCGACAGGTTTTCTGGAGAGTAATCGGGTAGTACCAGTCCCCGGGCAAGAGTGCTATAGAGATGGGTGTGAGCATTTACGAGCCCGGGCATTACGAGCTTCTGAGAACAATCAATTGTTTCCCCTTTATCTTCTGAGAGGTTACCGATTTCCTCGGATCCTCCGACTTTCACGATCTTTCCATTTTCTACCAGGACTCTCCCGTTTTCGATAAGTTTACCGTTATTTGTCCATATAGTTCCGCCGTCCAGCAGGTAATTCATTGAACCTCCAATTTTTCTTGCCACTTCCGAAGAAAGTTGGCATTACTTCTTCTTAACTAAGCTTGATCTCCATAATAACGATAGTGCAGGTATGAAGTCAAGTACGAAGGTTTCTCGAACTTTCTACTTGGATAAGATTATAGTTTGAGCCAAAGTTGATCCAGGGGATTACGAATTGATGAATTGAAGGAGGAGTTTTTTGTTGCTAAACTTTGATAGAGGTGATTGTGTGTGGATTCACTGATCGGTAATCAAAAAAACTTAAAGAATTTATCTTTAAATATTCTTTTGTTAGTCCTCTGGTTTGGAACACTATGGGGAGCAGTTGAAGCGCTGGTTGGGGGACTGTTGCATTACTTTCTACCTCCGACAGTTCCCGGCAAGATAATGATCGTGATCGCAACAGGATTGATGGCGTGGTCTCTCCGAAAAACCGGAAAAGTCTGGATGCCTCTGGCGATATCACTGATTGCCGCCCCGCTGAAACTTTTCTCGGGAGTCGTATTTAGCCTTCCCCTGAACGCACCGGCGATCCTTAATCCAGTATTCGGTATTCTTTCCCAGGGACTGGGTTTCACTCTGGTGACTCTGGCAATCTATAAATTACCCGTCCGCAGGTCGGTGAAGTACCTTTCCATAGGAGCCGGAGCGGGGGCCATTTACTCATTTGTGTTTATCGGACTGGTCGCGGGACCGGGGATGGCCCTTTACCTTCCAATGGAGGCAATAAAAGAGCTGGAGACTAAATTTCCCTACTGGGCCCAGTCCGTTTCTGGTTTGATGGGTTTCGCAAGCTCGTCGTTGCCCTACTCGGCGATTGCAGCTGGATTAGGCGGCCTTCTGGTAGGTGTTCTTCCTTTTAACGTTCACCCCAGACTCAACCCCAGGTTGCTGTTATCTGGTTCAGTGCTATGGTTGACGATCTTTTTCGTCTCCTCCTTGACCATCTAAGCTCGGAGGGCTCCTACACGATCATTGTTAGTGGACCTGTTGGGTCCGGAAAGACTCGTCTAATCAAGAAGGTAGTCGCTCGCCTGAAGCGGGAGGATAAAGAACCGGGTGGGGTTTTATCACCTCGCTTGATGAATTCCGGTGAAACGGTAGGTTATGACGTAGTGAACCTGACAACCGGGGACCGAAGGAGTTTCGTTCGATCGAATCCGCCGGGGAGGAAAGTAGGCAGGTTTTTCCTAAAGCCGGATGGCCTGAAGTTCGCAAACCGGGCGGTTTCTGAGGCCGCTGGGGTTAGAGATCCAGTTTTCGTAGATGAGGTCGGACGACTCGAGCTGGAAGACAATGGCTTAGCTCCTTCCGTAAAAGAGCTGCTTTCTTCAAGAAGTCAGGCGGTTCTTCTGGTCAGGGACGAATTCGTCCCTGAAGCCCGGGAGGTTTTCGAGATCAGCGAGTACGACGAGATAAAAGTGGGGTAAAGAGAAATTAACTCCAATTGGTTTTCCATCAAGGTGTTACCAAAAAGCCTTATTAAACTCTCTTAAAGGGGCTCTAAATAAATTTTGTAACTTTTTCTCCGTCTAACAGATTAGAAATGAGTATCGATTACCCTCAGAGCTATTAATTTTTAACTCAAAATGGTAAAATCTAGTATTATGACAATTATTTTGAGAAAGAAATAATTAATAATCCAGATAAGTCGAGGAGGAGTGACTGATGGCCAATACTTTTAAGGAATCCATTCAAAATGGTGATTTTACGATTACCTGGGAGCTGGTGCCGGGCCGAGGTGCAAAAGAAAAGAATCAGGAAGAAATATTTGAACACGCTGAGGAGGCGTCGGGAAGCGATTTAATTGATGGTATTTCTCTTACCGATAACCCGAGCGGAAATCCTGCAATATCCGCCGAGTACCTGGGAATGAAATTGAAAGAAATGGGTCTCGAACCTCTCGTGCACTTTACGGCAAAGGATAAGAGCAGAAATGAGATGGAGAGCTTTCTCTATTCTTTGGAGCGAGAAGGCGTCGAGAACCTGCTGCTTATGACAGGTGACTATCCCAACGATGGATACGAAGGTCAGTCAAAGCCGGTATTTGATCTTGATTCCACTCACATGCTCGAGCTTGTCAACTCTCTGAACGATGGATTACAATACACGGACGATTTCGGGAGGTCTCAGGAATTAAAAGAGACTCACTTCTTTCCCGGAGCCGTTGTTTCCCCGTTTAAGAGCGAGGAAGAAGAAATATTAACCCAGTACTACAAGCTGGAAAAGAAGGTAGAGTTGGGAGCCAACTACATAATTACTCAGCTGGGCTACGACGCGCGAAAGTTCCATGAGCTCAAACAGTACGTCGACGATCAGGGGTTGGACGTACCGTTGATTGGAAACCTTTACGTCTTATCCTACGGAGCCGGCCGGGCGATGAACCGGGGAGACATACCGGGATGTGTCGTGACCGACGATCTTGTCAAGGTGCTTGCGGAAGAGAAAGAAGCTGACGACAAGGGCAAACA
>JAGXLB010000139.1 GCA_018334915.1 Candidatus Bipolaricaulota bacterium | reverse complement strand
AATGGTTGCTTACCACGTCATATTCGACATTCATAGCATTGGTTTGCTCGACCTCAAAATCGGATCACCAGCCCTTGAAGTATTTGCTGACGTGACTGCGGGGACATTTTTTTCTGTGGTAGGAATTTCCCTCTATATTAGTTTTTCTCGGACAAAAGGAGGAAGTTCCAACCTGAACTATCGCCTGAGAAAATATTTCAGTCGAAGCTTTAAATTGATTGGATGGGGAGTGATCGTGACGGTTGTTACGTATTTCCTTTTCCCCGAGATGGTTATCCTCTTCGGAGCGCTGCATTTCATAGGGGCTTCAGTATTATTTGGGTACGCGATGCTCGAATTGACTAACGGATGGAAGAGATACTATAGATTAATTTTATTTATGTGTTTAGTCACCGCTGTTTTCTTAATTAGTGGACCGGTTCGGAGCATTCGGGCAAATAATTTTTTACTCCTGTGGCTGGGTATAACCCCACCTGAATTTCAGTCCCTTGATTATTTTCCAGTTTTCCCCTGGTTCGGGCTCGTAGTTTCAGGATTGATCCTGGGGGAGCTTCTCTACCCGGAAGGTGCTAGAAAGTGGAACCCCTATAGTATAGGCAATTCTCCGCTGGAATTTCTGGGTCGTCACGCGCTGATAATTTACTTCCTGCATCAGCCGCTTATATATCTGAGTATCTTTCTTTTCGCCTATTTGTCCGATCTGGCCCCGGGTGGTATAATCGTTGGCTTTTGATCTTCTAGCCTAATAATGTGGCTAGCCCATCTGAAGTGCGTCCTCTCGAAGTTCTCCGCGGTCGACTCTCTCTGGATCGTAATAGTCAAGCGGGAGATCTGTTTGCCCATTTACGATTAGATCCGCTAATCCTTCACCAACCGACGGTGCCATCATATATCCGTGGCCGCTAAACCCGGCTGCAAGGTAGTGTCCGGGGACTCTGTATTCACCCAGGAGAGGATTCCCGTCGGGACTCATTGCGTAGTATCCCGCCCAGTGCCTTAGCATCCTGGCGTGTTTTAGACCGGGTATTATTGACGCGAAGGCCTCGCTTACTCTTTTTTCAAATTCGAGTGATTCGGTCATGTTATAGGAGGGTGGCTCGTCCTCCGGTGTCCCCACACCACCGATAATACCTCCTCGATTGGTCTGAGTGAAGTAGGCGTCTCCGTGGTGCATCGAGATGATCATCGGTTCTATACTGCCCAGTTTGAAGGGTTCGGTAATTATTGCTTGGTGCCTGTAGGGTTCTATCGGAATATCAAGATTTATCATTTCACCGAGTTTTGGTGCCCAGCCGCCCGCTGCGTTTACTACAACCTTCGCTCCATAGGTCGAACTTGGGGTCTTCACCAGTTTCAAACCCTTCCGGCGTCTCAATTTCATGGAGGTTACTTCGCTGTTCTCTTTTAACTCGGCCTCCGATTCCCGAAAGTACTTTCGGAATGAGGTTACTACGTCAAACGGGTGGGCCTTTCCGTCTTCAGGATTAAAACTGGCCCCCTTGACTTCACTTATATCGATTAGGTCACAGATTTCTTTTGCGTCTTCAGGAGAAAGTATTTCAGTGGGAACCCCAAATGAATTCTGGAGTTCGCTCATTTCTCGATAGCGTTCAAGATCGCTCTCCGTGTAGTGCAGGTAGAGATAGCCGGTCCGGTTAAACTCGAAATCGAGTTCGCTGGAAATCTCCTTCCAGTTTGCCTCCGCCCTCTTCATCATTCTGATCGTAGGCTTATCGGCAAACTGGGCCCTAATTCCCGTACCACATCTGCCGGTGGAACCGCTGCCGACGTAGTCCTTCTCTAAAATCAACAGGTCATCTACGCCCTTATTTACAAGATAGTACCCAAGAGCAAGTCCGGTAGATCCTCCACCTATTATAATTACGTCTTTAGTGATCATCGCTATTCCCCCTTTCGCCGGCTACGAACCTAATTGGAAGTGGGACAACTGGAGATCTCTCTTTCGGTAAAGGTATCCGATCCGGACTTTTGCCAGTTTCCCTTGCGAGAATAGCTCTCACCAGCGGCAGGCAGGTTCTTCCTCCGCAGGTTCCGGTCGCGACTTTGGTCTTTCTCTTGAGCAATTCAATCGTGTCGTAACCGTCCCTGATTGCTTCTATAATATCTTCTTCCGTGACGTCCCGGCACCGGCAAATAATTACATCAGAATTCTTATTTCCCGGGTTCATTTAGACCTCCGAATATTTCTCAGTTCGTTGACGTGTTCCTCCTGCACCTGGACTGTCACAGTGGGCGTATCGAAGGCCGAATCCCCTTTCGTTTTTAGGCTTGTGACAGTTACTCGAGAAATCTCTTCCCCTTTTCGGTTCAACCCAATAACCTCCTCACCCACCTCCGGAAGGTCGAACTCGTAAGGTATAGTAACAGTGCACCCCTTTTCGGATGAGCAATCAACGGTGAATATAGCTAACCCCGGGCAGGACTCGACACAGACAGAACATCCCGTGCATTTTTCGAAGTCAACCGTGGGTGTCCCGTTGATATCTTCCAGATCGATCGCTCCTGCGGGGCAGTTAGCCTGGCACGGGTCACAGGGTATCTCCTGAGGACATTCGATCACAGCAACCGGTCCACGGGTGATCCTCTGCTTTGGAGGTAGTTCGACCTCCTGCGGTTTCAGGAATCCCTTCGATTTCCAGCTTTTTACTGTTCTTTCGTTCTCGATGGTTTCTCAACCTCCTGTAGGCCCGATCGTAGATTATCGTAATAGGAACCCGCCCGCAGTTTTTCCAGTTTTTCCCGGGCATCCCTGATAATATCTTCTTCTCCGGGTCCTCCTTTCCCGATACTTAGAGCTGCATCAGCACCTGCAATGGCTCCCTCCAGCATCGCGGACGTAGCCTCCTCAATTCCCGACGCGTCTCCCGCCACGTAGATCTCTTCCCTTGTAGTTCTCATTCTTTTGTCTCTTTTTGGTACGTGTCCTCCCAGTGCAGGCTGGAACTCGAGCTCGCAACCTCCGTGATTCAGCAGCTTGTAGCTTGGTGAAAGTCCAGCTGCCAGAGCTACAACGTCGACGTCGAACTTCTTTTCCGTGCCCTGAATTACCTCTCCCGAATCACCGACCTCCTCGATTACTGCTCGTTCTACCTTCTCTGTACCTTCAACCCGGCTAACTCTGTGGTCGGTTATTATAGGTATACCGTGTCTTCTTATCTTTGCTGCATGGACGAAGTAGCCGCCTATTTCGGAAGCAATTTCGGCTATCGCGGCTACTTCTACGTTAGCTTGAAGAAGCTGGTAGGTTATAATCAATCCGACGTTACCAGCTCCGACCATCAGTACCCTGTCTCCCGGTTTGACCCCGTAAACGTTCATAAGAGTTTGAACTCCTCCCGCTCCGTAGACTCCGGGCATGTCATTATTTGGGAACTTTATCATGTCCTCAGTAGCTCCCGTGGCCACAATTGTTTTCTCGGGGTCGACTTTCAGAAATTTCTCCCTGTTTTTATAAATTCCGACTTTTTCTTCAAAAATACCAACGGCGCTCGTGCTAGTCATTACTTCTATCTCCGGATGATCTGAAACCTCCCGGCTGAGTCTATCCCCGATATCTTTTCCCCTTTCTCCTGCCTCCTGGTCGCTGGACCCGAAAAATTTGTGAGTTTGCTTTATCATCTGACCGCCGAGTAGGGGATTTTCGTCAATTACCAGAACGCTGGCCCCCGCTGAGGCAGCTGTTAAGCTTGCCCGTAATCCGGCGGGGCCCCCGCCAATCACAAGAACCTCGGGCGATTTTTTTTCTATAATTTCTGACTTCAGTTTCGTGCTTTTGGAAGGAATTTCCGGGAACCCGGTCTGCTTTTCGACTTCCATCCCTTCCTGAACCATAGTTATGCACGTTCTAACGTTCGGGACCCCGTCGACTTTCATTAGACATGAGGAACATTTGCCAATTGCACAGAATAGTCCTCTTCCCCTTTCCCTGTCGCCGCTATTCCTTAGCTCGGTAATGCCTGCGTTATGAAGAGCAGCAGCGATCGTCTCACCCCTCTTCGCGTTTATCTCTCTTCCCTGGTATGAGAAAGTGATGGTTTCCGTTTCTGGAAAGGAAAGTATCGGGTGATCGTTAATCCTCATATTTACCCCCTTAAAGCAAATCTTACCTGGTTAAAACCCTGGCCGGGCAACCCCTCCTAGAGGTTAATAATAATTAGAATTGCAGTCTTTCAATTAGCCTATTGTAAGTTGTCTCCTTTTTCAAATTGTGGTATTTTTGATTGAAAGCTGAGGTGGTAACATGGAAAACCCACTATCGGATAAGGTGTACAAGGAAAGGATGTCCGCGCGCGAGGAAGACATAAGGGGCCCTTATTTTCGTGATCAAACGGCGATAATTCATTCACTCCCCTTCCGAAGGTTGAAGAACAAGACCCAGGTATTTTTTGCACCCGAAAACGACCATATCTGTACCCGGATTGAACACGTACTCCACGTATCGACCATATCTGCGACTATCTGCAAGGGCCTGGGGCTGGACGTTGAACTCGCTCAGGCGATAGCACTCGGACACGACCTGGGCCACGCTCCTTTTGGCCATTCTGGCGAGAAAGTCCTGGATAGACTGAATAAGGAAAACGGTGGTTTCATTCACGAACTTCACGGCCTCAGGATAGTTGACAGGTTAACGCGCTATGGAAACGGCTTAAACCTGACTTATGGCGTCAGGGACGGGATAGTGTCTCATTACGGTGAGGAATTTACCCAGTCGATAGAACCCTTCCAGGAGAGAAAGAGTTTGACGGAGCTGAAAGAAAGGGGATCTCCTCCGACTACTTACGAGGGATGTGTGGTAAGGATGGCGGATAAAATTGCCTATTTTGGCCGTGATATTGAGGATGCTATAAAAGCCGATCTTATAGAGGAAGGGGACATCCCCGGGGACGTTCGGGCAGAGCTGGGCACCAAAAACGGTGAAATAATCGACGTGTTCGTAAAGGACTTAATTGAGTGGTCCGGGAAAAATGGAAAGATCGGTTTTTCCCCAAGGAAATTCGCAACGATGCAGTCCTTAAGGGATTTTAATTACTCTAAAATTTATAACCACGAACGACTCCAGCAGTACTCCCAGCACGCCGAAGTCATCCTTAATTTGCTTTTCGATCATCTGTTAGGATTGATGGATGAATGCGGAAGAAATTACGACCAGTATCTCCGGAGCAGTATTCCGCTGGATAGAAGATTTGGAGACTATCTCAGAGGCCTGGATGATTTTTACGGTGTCAAAGAGCCGTTTGACCCCAAGCAGATTGCTCTTGATTATATAGCGGGAATGACCGATCAGTATTCTTTAAAAGCGGCGAAAGAGGTAATCTTTCCCGATCCGATCAAGTTCGATCACGCTGAGTCCTAGCCTTAAAAAGTAAGACCGATCCCCAGTCCCCCCAGTATTTTCGTCAGTTCTCCGGAAAAATCAAACCGTCCGGTTGATTGTAGTTGAACCGAGACCGGAAACATGTTCAACTGTAGGCCCATCTTTCCGTACGCGGAAGAATTAGATATCGGAAAAGAGGGAGCGGAAGTATCAAGAGTTATATCGGGGCTGGCGCCAAAATAAAGGTGAATAGAACCGTTACTTATACCTACGGAGCCAAGGTTGATATCGGTGAGTAAATAACTGAACAACTTCATCCGGTTTGAAGAATTCGAGTAAGGTTTAGATACTCCAAGTTCGAGCTTAATTAAACCACCCGTCCGGAAGTAGCCTCCGTAATATACTTCGTCATTGGTTAAATCCTTTTCTATTGAACCTCCAATTGTAGTACCGGTCACGGATTGGACACCAAAAGAAAAAACTAGAAAGGTAGCAACTATAACTACTAATAATCTGGGTCTCATGGTTAGTCCTCCCGTAAATAAAGCTGACTGTTTTTGCGACGATATCCCTCAAAGTGGAGTTGAACAAGTTTTATCGAAACTTACTTTTCCTGGCCTAAAAATTGTCAGAATCGAAGCTTCAGGTTAAAAGGACTTGTGGGAGGGACCCAGGTTACTCTTGAGGTGAAGGGAAAAGGGAATTAAGGTTGAATCAGTTTAGAGTTGTTGTTCGAGTTAAATCCAGCGGCAATTGAGTAATCTAAATTAAAAAGGAGGAAATTTATGCCTCAGCAATGTGCCAACTACGAAGCTAATCTGGAGGAATGTAATTGTACTTAAATTAAGCGATTCTTCCCGGGGGTTGGAAAACATATTTGGACTAGGGACCAATTTTTCCACCAAGAGTTGGTCCAGCACCCAGATGAGAAATGTAACCTGGAAATATAATCCACGATCAAACGGATCAGGCAGCCTTACCGGAGGGAAGTCAGAGACCTTGAGGTAGGTTCCGGAGCTCATCTGGGTGCTGGTTGAAAGTTACCGGAGAGCGACTTGATTTGCCACTTTAGATATCACCCAATTGGTGAAGATAAATAAGTTTCTCAAATAGTAGGGATATTTCCTTACAAACTGAGTTAGGAGTTGGTCTTAAGGGAGAGAATCGCACGACTTAGGTTGTAGTTATTCAGGTTGCCCCAGGAAGGGTAACTGTTGCGAATGCATCCAGTATCATCTGCAAAGAAGAGAACTACCAGCCTGTGCTTTTCCCGATGATGTTGAGAAGACGTACGACAGATCTTTC
>JAGXLB010000138.1 GCA_018334915.1 Candidatus Bipolaricaulota bacterium | reverse complement strand
GAGCTCCACAGGACGGGGTACGACCGGCCGGAGAGGGTTGCGAGGCTCACGATAACGTTCTTCGTCAATCAGGGAGATACCTGGGAAAAGCACGAGGAAGTTCACATGGAGAAAGGTTACGAGCTGGGTGAGATAGAGGAAATGGCAAGAAAAGCCGGGTTCAAGGTTGCGGATATCTGGAGCGACCTGGAGAAATTCAACCCGCCCGAAGAAGACTCCGGCAGAGTCTGGTTCGCCCTGGAAAAAGGGGAAAGTTAGTCCACCGCAGTGCAATGTTTTCACAATGCAACCAACCATCACAGCGGATCTGGAAAGACCTGCACACCGAAGATTGGGGTATATTAAAGTCCAAAGAAATCTTTACGATTTAACCAAACAAATACCGGATCTGGAAACATACGTCTATCGAGAAATGTGGGGACCCAACTAGACTTGCAAAATAAACTTCTTTTGATAAACTTATGAAAATAATTAAAGAAAAATAATGAATAACTTTAAAAGAAAAATCTCGACCAGGAGCGACGGAGTAAACTCTCAATTAATTTTCGCGTTGGACCTTTCACTTTCTCTTTATTCCTTATCCAAAAAGAAAAGAAAAGAAAAAAGAGAACAACTCTACCACCAGGCACTTTCTACCCTCCGGTCCGTTGAAAATCACGTAGCCGCGGTAA
This sequence comes from Candidatus Bipolaricaulota bacterium, assembly GCA_018334915.1. Taxonomy (GTDB): domain Bacteria; phylum Bipolaricaulota; class Bipolaricaulia; order M55B111; family M55B111; genus JAGXLP01. The sequence continues at coordinate 5,977 of JAGXLB010000138.1, read as the reverse complement.
AGATAAACTATCCACTGCTGCTATCCCTCGGCCCAGATCTCACTGCCGACATCCTTGACGAAGTCGATATTTTGGGAATTGCCGACTTCAAGGTAGCTGACATAGACAACACTTCCCGGTGGATTGGGAAGCAAGCCATGGAGATGGGATTCGGCGCGATAATTGCTCATCCTTTTGTCGGGTTTGAAAAAGGTCTTTCCGGACTGTTTGAGGAAGTACATGACCATAAGGGCGGCGTCGTTCTAGTTATTAATATGTCGCATCCAGGGAGCAAGCAATTCATTACGCCTAACGCAGAAAAACTCGCTGATTTCGCGAGGGAAAGAGACGCTGATGGAGTTATAGCCCCGGCGACGAGACCCGAGGAAGTCGAGCAGGCGAGATCCTGGGTCGGCTCGGACGTACTTTTGCTCACCCCGGGAATCGGAGCTCAGGGCGGAAAGCCGGGAGACGCGATCGCCGCGGGAGCGGATTACGAGATAGTCGGCAGAGCTATTTACCAGGCGGAAGACCCTGGTGAATCGGCAGAAAATATCAAAGAGCAAATTAACAGAGTGGGTACTTAAATGGATCCTGAAGGATCGGAAATTTCATTTCGGAGCCAGAAACTGGCTCCTCTATTGTGGAAAAGCGGTTGTCTGGACTTCGGCGAATTTACCCTTACATCAGGTATTAAAAGCCCTTATTACGTGGATTTACGTTTACTTCCTTCCTATCCAAAATTATTCGATATTGCCGCCGATATGGGAGCGGATCTAGTTCGAAAAAAAGACATTAGTTTCGATGTAGTGTCAGCAGTTCCCACTGGCGGGCTCCCGTTTGGAACTCTCCTCGCTAATAAGCTCGGTGCTCCGCTGACGTACACCCGAAAAAGGAAGAAGTCCCACGGAGAAGAAAGACAGGTCGAAGGTAAAATGGAAGAAAACGATAGAGTATTGGTCGTAGACGACATAATCACCACCGGAGGAAGTGTAATCGAGGCGGTCCGGTCGGTCAGGGAGAACGGAGGTAAAGTTGACGACGTTCTCGTTCTGCTGGACAGGACGGAAGGAGGAGCTGAAAACCTGAGAGAAGAGGATCTGAACCTGAACAAGGTTGCAAACATAGAACCGCTTGTTGAGGAACTGGAATCTCGAGAAAAAATCAGTTCGGAGATGGTTGATAAAGTTAAGAAATATCTGGATGAGAGGTGATATTAAGTTGGCCAATACTTTTGCAGGAACTGATTTCATTACGATCCGGGATAAGACCAGGGAAGAACTGGAGTTCGTGATGGACAAAGCTCGGCAGATGGAAAAGTATAGAAATGTAGGGACTGATTTTGCCCAGGGTAGATTGATGGGTGCTCTTTTTTTCGAACCCAGTACCCGGACGAGGATTAGCTTCCAGGCGGCGATGAAACGTCTAGGTGGTGACACTGTGGGTTTTCCGTCACCTGAAGGTTCGAGTGTCCAGAAAGGGGAGACCCTTGCCGATACTCTCAGGACCGTAAGTCAATACGTTGATATTCTGGTTATGAGACATCCCAGCGAAGGTTCGGCAAAACTGGCGTCGGAAATACTGGATATCCCTGTAATGAACGGAGGAGACGGAAGTGCTAATCATCCAACACAGACGTTACTGGACCTCTACACTATCAGGAAAGAACTCGGTGAGATAGATGGAAAAACCATAACTCTTGCCGGCGATCTCAGGTACAGCAGGACCACGAGGTCCCTGGCGAGGGCGCTTACCCGGTTCGATGTAGAACTTATATTGAATTCACCGGACCAGTTAAGAATGAAGCAGGACCTACTGCTTGAGCTCAAGGATAAAGGGTTGAGTCCTAAAGAGACTAACGATCTGGAGAGTTCGACGGCCGAAGCGGATCTGGTATACGCCACGAGAATACAAAAGGAGAGGTTCCCTGACGTCTCAGAATACAAGAAAGTGGCCAACGCTTACGAGATTGATAGAGATCTGCTCGAAAAGTGCGGAGAACCTCTGCTGCTGCACCCTCTGCCCCGGGTCAACGAAATAAATTCCGACGTCGATGATATGGAAAATACGGTTTTTTTCGACCAGGCTGGCAATGGCGTTCCGGTAAGGATGGCGCTCATTTCACTATTGCTGGATCTTCCGGATAGGTGATAGGTATGACTCCAGATAAACAAAAGATGAAGATAACGAGAATCGAGAACGGGACGGTTATAGACCATATAAGCCCCGGGTCGGCCCTTAAGGTATTTGAAATTCTCGGTCTTGATCAAGACGAAGAAAGCTCTATAACTATAGCTATACGTGTAAATAGCGGTAAGATGGGCGAGAAAGACCTCTTAAAGATTGAGGACAGGTTCCTTACTCCCAAGGAAAGCGCGATGATTTCGCTTATCTCCCCCAAAGCCACGATAAACATAATTCGGTCTTTTGAAGTGGACGAAAAGCATCCTGTGGAATTACCCGAGAAACTGACCGGTATATTCAACTGCGATAATCCTAATTGCATTACCAATCAGGACCGTGAGCCCGTCGAGCCCCAGTTTAAAGTAGCCGAGAAGGAAGAACTGTCGGTAAGATGCCTCTACTGTGACAACCTGATGGACGAGGGGCAGGTAACTCGTCAGTTAATTAAGGAATCATAACGGGAAATTTGGTACTGAAGCTCAGTTTTTCAATTCCGCCGAACTTAATTGTTTAGTCCTTATATCTCTCTAAACGCTTACCTGGCAACTGATTTACCTTTTTAAAACTCAGTAGTAGACAAAATCCCGGCAGCCAGGTAAGCCAGGTAAGCGGTAAAAGGGAACTGGAACTTACGTAATGGATACCTGAGAGGGAACAGAAAACAAACTTTAGCGAGGAAAGATGGGCAAAGATAAGTTAAGAATAAGAAAGATAAAAAGCGTCAAAGGCAAAACACCTTCCGTAAAAACCTTCAAAGTCTACGATCCCCCTTCCACTGGTGCCGATCCCGGTCAGTTCGTTATGGTGTGGGTTCCGGGGTCCGGAGAGATTCCCCTGGCAATCTCCGGCGCAGATGAGAATATCGTAGATCTTACCATAAAAAGAAGGGGATCAACCACGGAAGACCTCCACGACCTCAAAGTCGGGGACAAGCTGGGAATAAGAGGTCCCTACGGAAACGGCTTCTCGATCCCGGAGAGACCAAGCCTGCTGGTCGCCGGTGGCTACGGGATCGCTCCACTCCGTTATTTTCATCAGAAATATGCAGATCAAGTCCGAATTCACGTGTTAGCAGGGGCTTCTACGGGGGACGAACTGCTTTACGTCGACGAGCTGGAACCTTCAGCAGTAACGACGGAAGACGGTAGTCGAGGGCACGAAGGCACCGTGCTGCATCCTTTTAAGGAAATTATTCGTGACGAGAAGATAGAAAATATCTATGCCTCAGGGCCGGAAAAAATGATTAACAGTGTATTCGAAATTTGCCGGGAGAAAGGACTTCATTTAGAGGCCAGCCTGGAGAGGATCATGAAATGTGGTGTCGGTATCTGTGGTTCTTGTTTGATTGACGGATTTCGTGTCTGTCAGGACGGTCCGGTAGTTGATTTGGAACAACTGGAGGAATTCGAAGAATTTGGAGTCTGGGAAAGGTCGTTTTCCGGAAGGAGGCAAGAGATTTGATCCACCGGTGGAAACTCCGATCCCGTAACGTCTATTACCGTGGGGGCTTCCGGGACCTGGAAGTGGGTATCGCCGACGGGAAGATAGGCGAAGTAGGGGCGGACGTAGGTCGAGCTGACGAAGAACTAGATCTGGGTGATAATCTCCTCCTGCCAGGAGTGATTGATGGTCATGTACACTTTCGCGAACCGGGAAACGAGGAGAAAGAAGATTTCGGGTCCGGCTCTAGAGCGGCGCTTCGGGGTGGTGTCACGACCGTCCTGGATATGCCTAATAACGAACCACCGATAAAGTCCCCGGAACTGTTTCGGCAAAAAAAACAAATTGCTAGAGATAAAAGCCTGGTTAACTTTGGGCTTTACGCGGGAATTCCGGACGATCTGGATATGTTAAACCCCATGTGGGAAGAAGGAGCTATCGGGTTCAAGCACTACATGGCGGAAGAAGACCTGGACCTCGAGGACCTGGCAGAGATGATAGATAGAATTGGGGCCCTGTTGACTGTCCATGCAGAGGATAAAGGGGTACTTAATACTTTGTCCAGGCCGGGTAACCCGAAGGAATATCTGGAATCGAGGCCCCCCGAAGCGGAAATAGTGGCCGTTAAAAAACTGACTTCCCTTTCACTGGATAGGCTACACCTTGCCCACGTTACCTTGCCGGAATCCGTCTCATTGGTTCAGGAAATGGCTACCACCGAGATTACTCCACATCACCTGCTCTTATCACGCGAAAACCTGGACCTTTCGAATTTCGTCCCGGTATGCAATCCGCCCGTAAGGGATGGAGCGATGGTCGAGAGAATTCAAGGCCTTTTCCTCCGGGGAGAAATTGACATGATTGCAAGCGACCACGCGCCCCACGAACGGGATAAAAAAACTACATCGAATCCTAAAAAGGGAAGCGCAGGTATTCCGGGAGTGGAAACTATATTGCCCCTCAGTTTGACCTTTGCCCGGAATAACAACGTGCCTATATCTTCTATCGTGGAAAAACTGACGAAAAATCCTGCCGAGATATTTGGCCTCGAGGGTAGAGGTGAAATCCGAGAGGGGAACTGGGCGGACCTGACGGTGGTCGATGGAAGTGCCGATAGAAAAATTCTGGGTGAGAAGTTTCTTTCCAGCGCAAAGTTAACCCCTTTCGAAGGGGATAAAGTTTCGTTCTGCCCCACCATGACGTTCGTTAACGGTGATCTTAAGTATCGGGAAGGAGAAATAATCGGGGCAGAACCGGGGAGGTTTATCACGGGTGATAGTAATGGTTGAGGATAAATCACTCGAGATTGAATTAGCCGGACTCCAACTGGCTAACCCGTTGATTCTGGCAAGTGGAATTATTGGTACGACACCCGGCGGGCTTGCCCGGGTCACACGGGAAGGAGCGGGGGGTGTAACGACCAAAAGCCTGGGACCTGAAACCAGAGAGGGTCATCCTGCGCCAAACGTGGTCAAAGTCAAAGCGGGTTATTTGAACGCGATGGGTCTTCCGAATCCCGGTGTGGAGGAATTCACCAGAGAATTGGGTGAAGTAAACCTGGGCGCTACGGTATTTGGAAGCATTTTTGCTCACGATAGCGGGGAGTTTCGTCAAGTTGCCCGGGTGATGCAAACCAAGGCCGATGCGCTTGAATTGAACCTTTCCTGTCCTCACGCGGAGAGTTTGGGTGCCGCGATAGGAGCGCGCCCGACCCTGGTCGAAGAAATAGTTTCAGCCGTGGTCCGAGATGTGGATATTCCAGTATTTGCCAAGCTTACACCCAACGTTTCCGAAATAACGGAAATAGGCAAGGCAGCTGAGTCAGCCGGCGCGGACGGTGTAGTTGCTATCAATACCCTGCCGGGAATGGCAATTGACGTGGAGACGAAAAGACCCATCCTGGGTAACAGTTCCGGAGGATTATCGGGTCCGGCTATCCATCCCGTGGCGGTAAAATCCGTGTACGATCTTTACGAAGCTTTAACAATACCAATTATCGGGGTTGGAGGTGTCGAATCGGGCGAGGATCTGGTGGAAATTATGCTCGCCGGAGCTAACGCAGTTCAGATAGGTACCGCGATAGCGGATAGAGGTATGTCAGTTTTTCAGGAGCTGAACTCGTATTTCTCAAACTATCTAGAATCTCACCAAATTACCATTCCCGAACTAGTCGGCAAAGCCCACGATCATTAAGATTAGTTCGCGGTAAACAGTTTACAGTAAGGAACCACCACAACACCGGATTCCGAAAGATCCGGCTATCGAGAAAACGTTAATATACCGTTTAAAATATTCCAACTTTTTACCGATTATAACAGCAGCTCTGAAAAACCTGCCTATCCCGGCTGCCGTTAACATGGAACTAAGAACACAG
>JAGXLB010000137.1 GCA_018334915.1 Candidatus Bipolaricaulota bacterium | reverse complement strand
TGGCCGGGCTACCGTAACTCCTATTGGTAGCAAAGCTGCTGGATGACCAAAATAAATAAATCACTTTACGAGGTGAATCCAGCATGAGTATCAAAAGTTACATACCAAGTAGTCTTACTGTAGGTTTATTGACGTTTCTTTTAGTCTTCGGGCTTTCTGTCGTGGTCTTTGGCGAAAGCAATACTCAGGAGGTCAGTGCCACCGTCGGCAAAATTAGGACTATAGAAGTTCCAGGAGATACTAGCTTATCAGTAGAAAGAGGTAGCACCAACTCAACTGGTGATTTACAAGTTACTTACGAGACGGATTATTCTGGTGATCAGATAACTGTTTCAGTCACTTCAACACCTACTAGTCCTGTATCCGGAGCGAAGTTAAAAATACAGGGTGGAGACTTAGGCACTTCTTGGAGCGAACTATGGTCATATTCCGGAGGAAGCTCCAGCACAGCTTCTCAGACTATTGCAACAGGCCTTAACAAAGCGAGTGGCAATATTTCAGATTTAAAATTCCAAATTGATGCAGAGGATGTTAGTGTTGGGGCCACGAATTTAGGAAAGTCCATGAGTTTCACTATTACTTATACAATAGAAGGTAACTCTTCTTAGGTCAGTAACCAATAAAAGCGGGCAGGGAGCCCCTGTCCGCTTTCATTATCATCATATTATTTCGTGGTCCGGCTCCCTTCTCAACTAGCTTCGGGCTTTCCCTCCATTGATTTCCGGACTTAAAACGGGCGATTTCCCGGGCCAGGTCCTGAGGGGACTATTGGCTAATTTTGGTAGAACTTCAGGTTGATATTCTTTCTTGAACAACCCGGCTTTTAGACATTGATGGCTTTTACCCTCAGCCTTCGACCAAATACTAGACCGTACTTTCCTTAGCTAATTGCCCACCAACGAATATCATACTTACTTTTCTTTCCGGTGACGACCTATGTAGCGGCCCTGTCATTAATTTTTTAAGAAATTCGTAGTCTGGCCCTGTCTAAAAAATAGCCAAATGAGGAATAATATATGGTAGGAGGGTAAGGAGAATAATGAAGCTAAAAACAAAAAAAGCTCTGTTAATTGGACTTCTTGCAGCTTTTCTTTTCTCCTTTGCCTTCACAGCACTTGGATCCAAGACCGCCACTCAGCAGCTCAACGCGACAATTATCGGAAGCAGATCCCTCAAAACGTCCACACAAACAGTTGCCGGGTCAGCCGGTAGCCAAGGTTCGCCTAATAACTCTTTTCTGCTTGACCTTTCTTACCAATCAGATTACAGTCACGACATGATAACCGTAAAGGCCTATGAAGGAAAAGACGCAAAAACAGGTAACTTGATAGTTCCAGAAGGGAATCATAAGGGTTACAACCTACTGAAACGAAAAAAGAGACAAAACGCGGTAATAATTTGGGAAAGTACGCCACTCTCTACCGGCACCAAAGACGCCAACGTTGGGGAAGTAAAAATCTCTCTCTCAAAAGAGGCAGAGAACCCAGTACCTGCTACAGAGATATCGGAAGAAAAAGATTTTAAAGTAGTTTACACTGTGGAATCTGCTTAACGTATACTTGTTAGAGACAGACTTTCCTTTTCCGGATAATCTAAATAATTTAATAGAGCTAGCCGCTTCTCTTCAGGTTATCAATAAATTTGAAAAGATTACGAAAAATCGTTATTATGCGCTAAATTAAAGGTCAACTTTAGCCTTTCGACATAAATTATTTCTCGGTTCCTGATAATGAATTTAAGCAAAGTTACTCATTTAAGGGAAAACGTTATGCGTAGATTCAGGCAGCAAATATTTCTTGCGCTGATATTGTCTATTCTTATCACCTGCTATCTTCCAGTTTATGCTTCCCAGACCAGCTATCTGAAACCGTCTGAAGATTTTGGGGATTTCAGCAACTCCAGCAACGCTTACCTGAACGACGGCTCCTACGCAACAATAAAAGGTGGGCAGGATCACCGATACTGGGGGTTCGATTTTGAAGTTCCCGCGGGAAGCTCTATAGAAGGTATAGAGGTTAATCTTTCAGCTAAAACTTTTAACCCGAGTGTTGGGGAAGCGAACCTCGGCGTGGAGTTATCATGGGATGGAGGACACAACTGGACCTCGACAGACACCCAGGTAGATATTACGAGTTCTTCGGAACGGAGTTATAAAGTCGGTGGAAGTTCGGACGATTGGGGACGAACCTGGTCAGTATCAGAATTAACTAATTCGGGCTTCAGAGTTAAACTGGACGACAGAACTAAACTCCAGCCAAAAAAAGTTGTCGAGCTGGATCAAGTTGCGATAAAAATATTCTATTCTTCGGGCATAACTATAGTGACACCTGGAGACATTTCTTTGGAGGTTGATAGGGGCAAGGTTACCGAAACTAACTCACTCAGCCTTAGCTACTTCGGTAATTCTTCGGGAGGGGGGCAGATTACTGTATCCGCATCAATAGGTTTTGGAAACGTCGTTCCCGGAACGGTTTTGAAGGTCAAAGGAGGAGATCTAGGAAATTACAGCACTCTGGTCTCAGGACCAAGCTCGCAGGGACCTTTGGTGCTAAAGAACGTCGTATCCGTCAGCGGTTCAATTAACGATATTAAACTTCAGCTTGATGCTAAGGGTGTATCTCCAGGAGCTTCCAATCTCGGTGAATCCTGGGAATACGTCCTAACTTACACCTTATCTAGCTCCTGAACTTCCGTCAAGATTCCTGCCTCAGGGGACGGGACTTGAAGAAAGACCATTTTAACCGGGTACATTGATATTTTAAAAAAGAAGATCCAGGAATTAATTTATTTACCTTCCCGACCTTTTCCGTCAAGTATCTCTTACTTAACTCACACAGGTAATTGTCGAAGTCCACTTTTAACTTTAAACTCAATTCAGGTTTTAAGGTAGCTTGCAAGTCACTTGCTGAACTATAGAAAGCCAACTTGCGTTTTAAGGAGGTGCGATGTATTTAAAAAGATTCGCAGTATCGGTAATTTCTTTCCTTCTCCTGTTAGCCTTGGTCAGTGGATACACCTACGGGGAGGTTTCCGTCGAAGGAGAACTCTACCGGGAAAGATCATTAGAGCCCGGCCAAACATATGAAGGAACTATAACGGTCTCCAATACTGGTGATACTAAAAGGACAATTAGGGTCTACCAGACCGATTACAGGACTCACTCCAGCGGAAAAGTTGTTTACGGTGACCCCGGCACCCAGCCTAGATCTAACGCCAGCTGGATTGAGTTCGATCAAGATAAACTTCAGATAGCTGCCGGGTCCAAATCCAGTTTTCGGTATGAGATCACGGTGCCGGATAAGGATCTGTTAGGGAGTTACTGGAGCACAATAATGGTAGAACCAGTACCCAGAGATTCCGAAAAAAACCAGCAGGGCGGAACTACGCTAACCCAGACCATCCGTTATTGTGTAAAGATAGTCACCAATATCGAGGATACGGGGAAAAGGTCCGTAGAGATAACAGAGGTCGATTTATCGCGGAGTGATGGGGAATTATTTCTTCTTGTTGGAGTAAAAAACTCGGGTGAAAGAGTACTGTTTCCGGAAGCCTGGGCCGAAATTTATGGCCTAAAGTCCGGTGAAAAGGTAGGACGATTCGAAGGGGGCCGGAAGCACATATTTCCGGAAAGTTCTATCAGTTACAATATAAAACTATCAGGCATATCGAAGGGCAACTATCAAACACAGCTCGTATTGGATAACGGAGATGAAAATGTCTGGGGGGCTCAATTTAAGATCAACCTGTAAAATATTTACAGTACTGAGCATCGGGTTCCTGCTGGTTTCTCTCACTTGCCTATCTCAACCACAGGTAGAGTCGTTAAAACAAGAACTTAAGGTGTCCCCTCCCGGCGTATTAACGGCTCCATTCAGGGTCAAGAACAAATCCGACAGAACAAGAACCTATGTGTTAACTCTGGAATTACCGGAGGGCTGGAGGGTAGTTAATCTATCCTCGGAGATTTCCCTCCAGCCTCACTCATCGAAACTTATCCTTGCCTCATTTCGGGTACCCGGTAATTTCAGGGCTGGAGACTATTCCGCAAAGCTCCAGGCACAGGAGCCAAAAAAAGAATCCCCACCAGGCGGAGCCACGATAACGGTAAGCGTCGAATCCAGAGTTTCTTTATCGTTAGTTGTTACTACGGAGTCAGGTGGCGCTATTCCCGACGGATCAGCTAATTACGGCATTTTAGTTAAAAATCGTGGAAACGTTCAAACAAAATTTAAACTCAGAGAAAGCTCCTCCTGGCCGGTTAATCTGTCCTCCAGAGAATTAAATTTACAACCAGGTAGAGAGAGAAAGGTCAGAATTACTCACATGATCCCACCCGACGCGACACCGGGTACTTTCGAGTCACTATATATAGAAGTTTATACCCCCTCCCGTGAAGATGTTGAAAAAAGCGCTCAATTCTTGACGGAAGTTCTTCCCCCTCCCCCCGACCAGATAACTAGAGACCTGGGACTTCCTTTACAATCAAGTTTGCAGTGGAAAGAGTCATTCAACAGTGAGGGGGACAGGAACCGGCAATTTAGCTTTGTTGGATCGGGAGGCCAATCCGATTCCAGCGTCGCATTAAACCTAAGCGGCGATAATTTTTTTGAAAGTGAAGAGTTCATAGAAAATATTTACTTAGCACACTCTGCTGCCGGGTATACTCTGGAACTGGGAGACATAACTAAAAGCCCGGGAACTTTCATCTCGGGGAGCGGTCGAGGACTCAGCCTCAAACTGAACCGAAACGACTTATTAGGCGCCGAGTTTTTTTATCTACCCAATCAACACGGCACGGACGAGGGAATGGAGTTAAAGCTCCATAATGACAACTTAACCAGTAGTTTCAGCTTGGCTAACCTGGCCGAGGCTAGCCGAATTTACAGTATATACGAAATATCTATAGATGCTCTCACTACTTTCGGAACTTTTAGAGGTAATTACGCCTCCGCTCTCCAAACAAGCGGTAGCTACAGATCTTTTAGCTACAGGTGGAATGGGAATAATGCCGGAGGAAATATAGAGTTTTCATACACTGATCCTCCATTTCTGGATAACAATAACTCCGAACTCGACTTTTCCATCAGTACGGGCATAAGAAGCAATGTTCTAAACTTCTGGACCAATCTGACCGAAGAATTCACCTGGAATAAAAACCACGGTGACCGAGAAGAGGGGCAGTTTGAAATTGGTGGTCGATACATCCTGGATAGACATACAAGGTTTAGACTCGAACTCACCACGGGCTGGGAGCGCGGTGATCTCGGCACTGACGTCGACTCATTATCCCAGGAGCTGAACTTCAAATTGGACCAATTTTGGCTGGGAAACTCTTTTACCTTCCAGGGCTCGTTAAAAAAAGAATTAGACCGAGAGATCAAGTCAAATAAATGGACCAATCACCTTCAAGCAAAATGGGGTCCCGACCTGAAAAATATATCCCTAAACTTTTTCTCCGGATTTCAAAAAACTTTTTCCAATACGGAAGCTGGAGGGGGTAAATTCACGGGGGGTTTTAACGTCCGAGACAGGTCATCGAACTATAGCCCATTTCTTTCGGTTTCCTTAACCCATGAGGATAAAAACTGGGGGTTTTCGTCTGAACTCGAGCTTGAGCCCAGTTCGGAGGCATCTCTTACTCTGACAGGAGAAACCACGGGCTCCGGACCTAAATACTCAATCTCGGTAAATAAGGATTTTTCGCTGACCTATCCCTGGTTACAAGTCAAGGGGCAACTAAGTGGCATCGTTTTTGTGGACGACAATACCAACGGCATATATGAAAACAACGAAAAAACTCCGAAAGGTCTGGTGCTTTCATTGCCCGGCACAAAAGCTTTGACTGACAAGAACGGGAAATATCGTTTTGTACCTTCTAAACCGGGTCAATACGAACTAGAATTTGTAAACCTTCCCCCGAAATACGTTCCCATGATTGACCTACCGCGCAATATTCGGTTAAAGTCCGGAGAAAGGAAATCCGTGAATATACCCATAGTCGAAGCAAGCTCGATTGTGGGAACCCTGATAAAAGTGGAAGACCAGGGAGAAAAGAAAAAATCCTGGCAACTTCAGACGAGGGGTAACTCAGAAGGCGGAGAAGGAATAGAAGGGGTCAGAATTCGGGTTAAGGCCGGTGATCGTACTTTCAGCACGACCACGGACGGCGAGGGGGAATTTAGAATCAACGGATTGAGACCCGGAAGTTGGACCGTCAGGGTAGTTACCGACGATCTACCATCACTATACTCCCTCAAGAAAGAAAAAACTGCAATAAAGCTGGATCCAGGCGAGAAGAAAACATTCACAGTTATGGCATTCAAGAAAGAGAGAGATATTCAGGAACTGGAACTTGGAGACGATGAACTGGAGCTGGAAGACGATGAATGAATACGTGTTTTCTAAAATCTGCCGGCGAGTACGCAAAACTAAACTTCTAAAGTAAGTGTACTTGACCAACACAAGCCCCGTCCCTCGGGGCGCGGTTCTTGACTCCTTGTTGGTATCTTTGGGTTCCGCTAGCTTTGATTGGGCATTCAGCTCTGATGACTCCAGCCGGCGGGGGCTTAATTTAACCGGGGCAGAGAGTAGTCAATTACCCCGCACCGATGGACGGGGCTTGTAGAAAAACAGCTTTAACAACGGATC
>JAGXLB010000136.1 GCA_018334915.1 Candidatus Bipolaricaulota bacterium | reverse complement strand
TATGAGCTAGCGCCCTGGCTTTGTTACAGTAGATATCGTCTTCGTAGAACTTCTGTCTATTGAGGTTCGATAGCTTAACCGTGTCGTGGTCTATTATGTCCAAGCTACCGACCCCTTTTCTTACCAGGCCTTCCCCGATTTCGGTGCCGAGGCCACCGGCCCCGACCAGAGTGACGTGAAGCTCTTCTAACGCCCCCTGGTCGAAGCCGGTTACCTTCTGTTGTCTGTCCGTTATCGGGTCTTCCAGTTCTTCTTTCGGCCTAAGGTATGGGCTACGAAACCTTGTGGACCTTATCCTTTTTGAGCTTGAAGGTTCTTCGCTCAATTTGCTCACCTCCGTTTCCTGAAACCTCGAGTTGAAAGTCCCTGCTCTCTGAGTAGAACCTCAGGTAACCGTCTCGGGAGAAGATGCAGCCTATTACGGGATAGCCCCCACGTTCTAGCCTTTCCTGGGTCTTAAGATCGATTGAGGAGGGTCCCGTGGAGCCACTTCCGGTACCCGGATGGGAGTGGAAGTAGCCACTTAAATGTGCACCGTAGCCTTCGTCTATCTTATCGAGCAGCCTGTTTAGCGAACCGAGGTCCGGTTCCGCTCCCGCCGGGCCCTGTCGTCTCATCTCCGGCTCGATCCTTCTGGTTAACGCGTAGACGTCTTCCTCCATTTCCGGTCCGGTAACCAGACAAAATCCTTCGTCCTGGGTTTCTGTCAGGTACTTGTAGCAGTCGGTCAGAAACTTGTAGTCGGTCAGGTAGACGTTCCCTCTTTGCTCGGTCCGCTCTCCCAAAGCTGACCTTGCCCGAAAGGCGGGTAGAATTTTCTCGTAAGCTTGCTGAACTTGCTCTTCGCTGCTTCCGGAGCGGAACCTTTCTTCCAATCTATTTAGTCGATCCTCGAATTCTTCGTTTACGAACTGATCGACAGGATTCGAACTTGACTTTCCTTCTCCTTCGTCCTCTTGGTTGGTTAACGTTCTTACCAGGTTAAACATAGTAATCCCTCCTAGGATTGTTGAAATGACTCTCGCAAGATCTTTTCGACGGACTGGATGGCTATACTCGGTTTGTCGACTTTCTGTTTGAAGTGAACTTTGAACTTACCTCCGCCCCGTGAGAAAAAGCAGTTGGAGTGGTCGTGGTTGTTTAGCTGTTTTGGAGGGTTGTAAATGAAGACTTCCGGGTCATTGGACCGGTAAGCTTCTATCCTCCCCTTAAATGTTCCGTATCTGGTCCTGTAATAGCCGGTTAAGTTCCTGCCTTGCTTCTTCCAGCCGCGCCGCTTCCAGTAAGGTTTTTCTTTGTGGCGGACTACGTTAGTATTACCGGTAGGTTTGCTAGTGAAAGTCCTCACTTTGGAGAGGGAACGGGGCCAAAACCCCGTTCCCTCCGAGTGGTTGAGACTTCTTCCTCTTGGTTCCTCTTCGGCCCTTCTCTGTGAGTTACGGGACAAGAGCCACCAAAAGGAGCCGACACCGACAAGTACGATTAAAAATGCAGCTATGGACATTGTTCCTCCCTTATACTCCGACCGGCATTTCCGTGGTCGCCTTCAAGGCGTCCCCGTCTTCTACTTGACTGTAGACGTTTTCGTCCCCGGCAAAGTAGTCCTCGGCGTCGTCCGAGCCCGGCCTGCGGAGCCGGTAGCCTTGCAGGTTCAGGTGGCTAAGGATCTCCGAAGCCACGGTTCCCGGTTCGATCTCTAGTTCTTCACTCTCTCCAGCTGGTCTTTTAATTAAGATTTTCTTCATTTCGATCACCCCCTTGAGATGGAGAGTCTGTATCCTTTTGGGGATACTCCATGATCTCCTCAAATAGGATCTGTTGAAACTGCGGGTTTGTAATGACTTCTCGGAACGTGTCCCTCAACCCGTGGCGGACTTCTTCCACCAATAACTTCCAAGTGGTGACCGGTTCTCTAAATTCACTTTGATGGCTTCCCCACCCCACTTCAGCTATCTTCTGTTCGGCCTTTTTTGCGGCTTGCCTCAGATCGTACCCGTAGCCAGCAAAGACAGATATATATACTGCCTTCTGGATTTGTTCCGGGGTGTAGAAATATTCCCCATATCCGCAACTTTGGATGTGTCCAGACTGGGTATATTTGAGGATTAGCCCTTCCCTTAGTCCGCTAACCCGGGCCGCCTCACTCAACCTAACTTGCAAGTTATTGAGTAGATACCACCGATCGGGAACTCCCGGCGAGTATTCCATTTCCTCCTCAGTGTTTTGTCTCCTAGCCTCAGGCCTTGGCACTGCGTACAAGATCTGACCGTCCTTTATTTGGGTGAAGATCTTTTCTTCTCGGTAGAAAAACTGGTCCGGATCCTCGTCCGTCGGTCGCTTTAGCAGGTGGTGGTCCAAACCGAGCTTGGATAGTGTCTCTCCTGCCGTATATTCGGGGCTTACTTTAACCCGGAACTCGTCTCCACTGACCTTCACGTTGACTTCCTTCATGCTAACACCTCCAGATTGTTGGTTGATCAAATTGAGTCCCCCCTGGTATTCCTTCCCGCTTCAGTCAGGTTGGTTACCGATACCGCCTGAAGTTCCCCGGAGACCGGATTTAATCCCAGTTTGAACCCAACTAGGTCTCCTTCCTCAGGGGGCCAATTCCCGTTCATCTCGGAGACATGGACAAATACGTCCTCTCCTCCCTCTACCTGAATAAATCCAAAGCCTCTCTCTTGGTTTACCATTTTTACTCTGCCTTGTCCTCCTTCTACCTTGCATCCTTTAGAGCAGACAAATTCAGGAATTCCTCGAGGGGACTCTCCGATATGTACCATCTCTTCACCGTGGGCTTCACACGTAGGATTTTTCACTTTTTCACCTCTCTTCTGATTTTTTGATCTTTCGTTTCTTTCTGGGTTGATTTTTGATGGATCGAACTCAGTAACTTTCACCATCTTGATTTTTTCTGCTTCCATGGTCCCACCTCCATTCGGTAAGTTGCTTACTGACCGACAGAACTCGTTAAATGATGCTTAGAACCAATTCGTAGTTGCTCTTCGGTTGACAGATAATTCGGGGAGGTTTATTATGTAGGTAGCGACCGAATTTGCGTAGCAGCGAATGTTGGTCGTTACCATTTAGGGGACGGGCAGTTACAGTGCTCGTCCCTCTTTTCTTTCCCCGATTAGCTTTACTCTTCGGAAAGCTCGCCTTTCACCTCCTCTAGTTACTAATTGTAAGATGCGCCAATTGCTCCTAGACTATCGGTACCTAGCTTTATCGGGTTTTATCTATCCGGCACAAGTAAACGTTAATTATAGTTTAGTCTGCCTTTTTAGGTATTTCAAGGGCCCCTCGCTTATTCCCGATTTTAGGTTTAGTTATTTCTAGTTTGACTTTAATATACTAATACTTTATAATTTGGCAAATTTAGAAATTAAACTTCTAGGGTGAAAAACATGGAAGAAAAAAGTAGTTACAGTACCGAAATAGGCGAACAAATTAGGGAAATAAGGAAGTCGAAAGATATGACTTTGTCTTTGTTAGCTAAGAGGTCGGGTCTTTCCAAAAGTTACCTTTCTCATATAGAAACGGGAAAAGTTGAAAATCCTTCAGTTAACGCCATCAAAAAGGTAGCGAACGCTTTAGGAATGGAAATGACATTTGAGTCGAAAGGGAGACAGAGTGACCTGGGTAGCTCTGGTAGCTATTCTGGTAGCTTTCATTTCCCTTTTTCTGCAGAGGATATGGAAGAACTGGCATCCGAAGAGAGTGAACAAGAGGGTCGACCAGCGGATCAAAAGACAATTGATACCCTAAAAGAGCTTGCTGATGTGCTTACGGATCCTGAAATACCAATTAAAGATGTCGACGAGATGGAGGATAAAATTTTGTCTTATGCGAAGTGGTTGAGGGATGGAGCAAGGACGGAAAGGCGAAAGGAGAGGTAATTGGAGGCGATCCTGAAGAACAAAGGAGGTAGTTTTGCCAAATTTTATCACGAGTTCTAAATCGAATCTGTTTTCGGAAGGATGCTATAAATTACCTGTTATGCCAAAAAACGTGGAAAAGCCTCCGGCTCAGAAACAGCCTAGATTTCCTATACTTATAACCCTACAATAAATGCAATTAATACCCCAAAGTTTGATTCTGAAATCCAATCTAAGTTATAGTCTCGTTGATTTAAGCTAATTAGGTTTATTGTGGATAAAGCATTATCTTATATGAAATGGCTACCAGAACAAGCTAAAGTTAAAACCTCTGGAGATGTGGAGGGTCAACAACCTGAAGAATCAGAGATCACGATGAGTGAGTACTCAGGGAATTTGTCTTGTGTACACAGTTTCGCTTGTTGAACAGTCACCAGTCTCCAAGAAGTAAATAATGGAAGGGGCAAATATGAACGTTCATTTACCAGAAGACCAAACTTTCAATATTGAAAATACATTGTTTTCAGAAAGCTGGTATGGCTCTCCAACTATACCAGGTGGGGTGAAGCCACGATATAATCCAAGTATTAATACAATTTTTCTTCCCAAACTTGAAAACGATTTTGTGAGAAGAATAGCCTCTTTTCACGAGAATGTTCACAAGGATCTCAATATCTTTCCCGCTTCTTGTTTCTTACAAACCCTAGCCAGACTTATATATTATGAATTTACTCGTAATAAATACAAAGAATCCTCTGATATCTCAGTACTTTTTCCGGAAAACAACCCAACAGTGAGGATGTTAAAGGCGTTTTGGGAAACGGCATTTAGAGGCAATAAATACGTTCAAGAGGCACACAGCCTTCGTCAGGCCATAGTTATGAACGATGATATAGATCCAGTAGATAGTCTCATGGCTGAAAATCGCGATCCCAAAAAGGTCGAAGATGCAGGAATCAAAAACGAAGAAAAAGATATGCCAGGTTTTAAAAAGCTTTATGAGCGTTACTCCTTTATCCAGGAACACCCAGATGTCCTTCAGAATATACCTACCTACTACCTAAATTCTTTCCCCTATGATGGGCCTTCATTCATTCCTGATCTTCCTTTGACGGAAGATGGTTGTTTGGATTCAAGCCGGATTTCCGAAGAAGTAGCAGATATCGCTATAGAAAAATTCCGGAAAAAATACCGCCAGCTCCCTTTCTCCCCTCGAAGGAGATTCCTTGAGATCTTAAAAGTTATAGAACGAATGATCAAAAGTGATACCGAGATTAACCACTCTAGCCTAGTTAACAGTATTAAGGAATCCAGCGTTTTTAACTTCGAAGAATTCCCTGAACTAAGTGAAGTAGGAGCCGGGGTTCAGAAATGTCATCACTGTCCGGTAGACACGTTACACTCGATGGGAATTTCGATTCCTTGGGACGACTTTGGTTCGCCTTCGGGGTATTTCGATTATTCTAAATACAAAAGGCTAAACTGCAGAATTCCTAGGAGACTTGGTGTAAGCTGGAATGAATTATCTCAAAAAGATCAGACCATAGACAGATTAACACGTATCGAACTAGAAATTGAAAAAACCGTTCCTCCTAAGTTAATTTTCAGGCATGGAGAAGTAAAGTTGGAAGAGACAAAAATATATCGGAGTAAGGGTTATGTGGCGAATTGGCCGCTTTCTTCTTTTCTCACTGCTTCCGAGTTTCTCAGACATTTTGTTTTCCATTCTACTGAACGGTTTGGATCCAATTCAAAACTCATTTTGGTTGAGTCGGTAAATTTCCCTGCAGATAATGTCACTAGGGCTCCTGAACCACCTCCACTTGGGGAAGAGCAAGTTTTAGATCTATCCCCTTTTATTTCCCTCAAAACGACAAACGTTGAAAATGATGAAAGATCTGATCTTTACTACCACTTATCTTGATGTTTAAGTCCTTTAAATGATCTAGTTAACATGATAGATCCTTCATTGTTCGATATTTTGGATATGCTATTGCGTTCTCCTGATTTCTTTTAGACTCGCTAATCTAGCAGCTAAGAGTCGTTAGGTATTGCCAAAGAAAAATAGCCGGAAAAGAAAGTTATAAATTTTGGATAATGTAAATTGTCCTCCCGTTTTGATAACATCAGATTAATTATTCTAAGTCGTTTCCGCGCGCACGGGGCCCAGTTTCTCCCAAGAGGTCAAGCGAAGCGCAGACCGATTGGCCAAGAAACTGGTGCTCCCGTGCTACCCACTGCGTAAGGTGAGGCCAGCTTCCGCTGGCCGAAGGCAGCTCGTATGAACGAGCTGCCTTGCCGATTTAGCTTTCGGAAACTTTGTTTTCGTAAGGTAAACAAACTAAGGCTTCCTATGATGGAAGCGTTAGTTTGAGGCAACCCAAAGAGCCGACAATTTTTATTCGTATAAAAATTGCCCCGAGTGTGAATACTTCTCCTGATGAGAACGATTCACTCTCGGGGAGGCGCTGCGGTGCCGCCTTGATGGCGGCACACGCAGTGGGTAGCACGGGAGGAATCGAGCGTGTAAATGGCCCAACTGTCGGGGAATAAACCCTAACGCGGGGGTAACTTCTAAAAGGTTACACCCCAAGTTACGGGTAAAAAGTGGCCATTTATCACCGAAGAGCATTCCCGTGCGCGCGGAAACGACGTCTTTATTTCTATTTTTTTGATATCAATCTATTTCCGTCTTGGCTTTTTGGCCGGGAAAATAGGTAATAAAAGTCTTGCCATTTTTTTCTTCTTTCCATCTTGTAGATTCAAGGAAATTCTCCTCGGTTAGCTCTTGATGAGCTGGCATAAGAATTTGTTTCGCCTTGGAAGGGTAGTGTTGCTTCTTCAAAGGTAGTAAT
>JAGXLB010000135.1 GCA_018334915.1 Candidatus Bipolaricaulota bacterium | reverse complement strand
ATGCCTTTTTTGTTCTAGGTCTTATGGCCCTGATTCCCATTACCAGAAGTATAAACAATATTACAATGAATCCTATATTGGCGCACTCCGAATCACAGGATGAGAGGGGGTTCGTCTTCGGCGTTAGGGACGTATTCCTGCATTCTGGAGCTGCGCTAGGTACATTCGCTGGCGGCTGGTTTTTAGCTGCAAGCTATTCAGGCAACTCGTTTCGTAATATCTATTTGACCGGGTTGTCTTTTTTGTTTTTTACTGGTGTTATCGTCTATTTTATCAAAGGAAGAACTAAAAACTCCACTGGCGATGAGTTCGGAGAGGGCCTCCTTAAAAGTTTTAAAGAAATAAACGAAAAAAAGTCTTTATTCACTCTTTCCATGCTCCAGGTTTTCAGGGGTTTCTATCCACCACTAATAGCGTTTATTCCAATACTGGGGGCTGAGATAGGTCTAAAGAACTCACACATAATGTACGTGATAGCTTCTTCTACGGGTGTAACTGCCGTGTTGTCTTTAGCTGGAGGAAAGCTGAGTGATTTGTTTAATCGCAAAAAAATGTACCTGACGGATATATTCTTTGATCTATTGATCTTGTCTGCTCTATTTTTTGCTCAAAATATCTACATTTTTAGCCTGGGCTTGGGATTGATGGCCATTAATTCAACTTTTTACGCAAACATCAATGCTTATATTTATGACCTTTTTGAAGAGAGCCAGGCCAGCCGCGCAGTCTCCATTTTGAGTAGCACTGAAAAGATGATTGGAGTTTTTGCACCTGCAATAATAGGTTTCCTCTGGGGCATAAATCGAAACATCGCCATCAGTTTAGGAATTCTAGGCTCCGGAGCTGCTTTTCTGCTGGGAAAGTATCTACTGCCAGAGAGCGAAAAAGATCTCGATCCTCACTAGTAAACTATGACAAAAACCCAATCTTAAACCCGAGTTTTCCCGCTAAATCTTTAAAAAGGAACTTCAGTATTACATAGCTTTATTTAACTTTGATAAATTCTAAAATCATTGTTATTCAAATTCAGTGAAAAAGTCTGTACGAAGTACAGCCCGAGGGATCAGCTGGCGTACGGCAAAGAAGTTCGTTGATGGTAACCAAAACAACGGAGAAATCGCGGAGGCTGAAGATAGGGCACGATTGAACTGATGCAGTAAAACTAACGGTTACTAATGAGTTGTCAGCAGTAATTCGTCGTCGACAATATCTTTCTCCGAAAAAAGCTTTACCAGCTTATCTACCGTAAGTTCTCGTTTTCGTTGTTTTCCCACATCACATACTGATGTACCCCTATGCAACATAACCAGACGGTTACCCAGGTCAATGGCCTGGTTCATATCGTGAGTAACCATAATCGTGGTAAGTTGTTTTTCAGAAACCAGCCGCTCAGTTATTTCCAGTATTTTGCTGGCGTTTTTGGGATCCAAAGAAGCCGTATGCTCATCAAGTAAAAGTATCTTGGGCATCGTCAAAGTAGCCATAAGAACAGCTAGTGCTTGACGCTGTCCCCCGGACAGGTGTACAACTCGTTCGTTCAAACGATTTTCCAGTCCCAACTCCAGCCGACTCAGTTCTTCCTTAAATAGCTTTCTCCTCTCACGATTAACTCCAATGCGCAAGTTCTTATGACCTTTGTTAAGTGCCAGTACGAGGTTTTGAGCTACCGTCATTCCTGAAGCTGTTCCCAGGCCGGGTTCCTGAAATACCCGGCCGACAAGTTTAGCTCGAAGGTGTTCTGCTACTCTGGTAACCTCCTGTCCATCAAGAAATATCTTCCCCTTGGTGGGAAACATTTTCCCCGCTATCAGGTTGAGTAAAGTCGTTTTACCCGCTCCGTTGCTACCAATAACGGTGAGAAATTCATCTTCTGAAAGTTCAAAGTTCAGCCCGGCAATTGCAGTCAATTCGTTCGGAGTACCGGAGAAGAACCGTTTCGTTAAGTTTTCCACCTTCAGCATTCTCTTCACCTCTCGTTTAGTAAAAACCTATACGTTTTCCCAGTCCCAGTTTCAGCTTATTCCTTATCTGCGGGGTAGCGAGGGCGATAATTACGATGAGTGCGGTGATCAATTTTAAGTCACTTGCCTTAAACCCTAGATGGTATCCGTATCGGAGGGCGAGCATAATTGCCGTCCGATAGATTATTGATCCCGTCACAACTCCGGTAGTCACCCATAAAAAACTTTTGGTAGGAAGCAAAGACTCACCCACAATTACTGAAGCCAATCCAGCAATTATCATTCCAATTCCCATTCCCACGTCCGAAAAACCGTTATATTGTGCTACCAAACCACCCGAAAAGGCGACCAAACCGTTGGAAATGGCAAGGCCCAGAACCTTCATGGTATCAGTGTTTACACCCTGTGCAAGGATCATTTGTTCGTTATCACCGGTAGCCCTCAATGCTAACCCCAACTCGGTATTGAAGAAAAGATCCAGTATGAATTTGATAAAAATCAACACTAAGCCGAAGAAGATCAGGTTACTAAAATCACCCAAACCCATCCTGGACAGGAGGGAATTGAACTGATCAAGAACTGTCGTTCGGCCAATCAGGGATATATTCGGTTGCCCCATTATCCGGAGATTTACCGAGTATAGGAGAGTCATAGTTAATATACCGGCCAAAAGGTTCAGTATATTTAGTTTTGTGCTTAATAGCCCCGTAAATATTCCCGCCAGCATACCACCCAAAATCCCGATCAAGAGTGCGAGAAAAGGATTCCACCCGCTAACGGTGAGTACAGCAGTGATTCCTGCCCCCATAGTAAAACTACCGTCTACAGTTAAATCCGGGAAATCCAGTACTCGAAAAGTAATCAACACTCCCAGAGCCATAATTCCGTATACTAACCCCTGTTCAAGTGCATCAATCAATAGTGTCATCAATACCAGCTCACATTAATACGTAATAAGTTCAATATAATAACAAAATTAATCGCAGTGGGGCCTGTGGTAGGACACAAGCCCCAACTACTAAAGTGCCTTCATTCCTGATCTTTCTTTTCCCAGATCTTTCCCCCAAAGTACAATTGGTCGGCCTGTTCCATTACATCTTCCGGGAACTGATAACCAATTTCTCGAGCGTAATCCAAATTCAAAGCCAGAGTCAATTCCGAGACCTTCATAATCTGTATTGGTACTTGGTTAGGGGCCTTTCCACTCATTACCTCCAAAAGAATGTCACCGGCCCGGAGACCATGGTCATAATAGTCGTAACCATAACCCACAAGCGAACCCTCATCGATACTTGTAGGGTCAGCCACAACAAGAGGAATTCCTTCTTCTTTCGCCACCTCTGAAACAACGGGAAGAGCCGAAACCACCGTATTATCAGTAGAGATCCAGATGGCATCTACTCGGCCCCTGAGAGACTTGGCAGCCGCACTAACCTCCGCGCTGCTACTGGCGGTTGCTTCAATCAGTTTTACATCCATTTCTTTAGTGACTTCCTGGGCAAGATCTGTAAGAAAAGCCGAATTCGGTTCTCCGGCATTGAAGACATTCCCAACCTTTTTCACGGAAGGTGCAAGCCTTTTGATCATCTTGAACTCTTCTTTGACCGGGATTTGGTCGGAAATGCCGGTAATATTACCATTATTCTCAGGATTTTCGTAATCCTCCAAACTATCTACCAGGCCGGCAATGGCGA
Source organism: Candidatus Bipolaricaulota bacterium (assembly GCA_018334915.1). Lineage (GTDB taxonomy): Bacteria > Bipolaricaulota > Bipolaricaulia > M55B111 > M55B111 > JAGXLP01. The sequence continues at coordinate 3,300 of JAGXLB010000135.1, read as the reverse complement.
AATTGGTAACGGCAGATACAACTATTGGAGTCTCTTTGAGAACTTGTGCAGCTGCTACTGAAGTGGGTGTAGCAATTGTCACGACGTAATCGACATCTTCCGCTTTAAAAGTCTGAGCAATTGATGTAGCATTGCTCGTATCCCCTTGAGCATTCTTTAATAAGAACTTTACATCCTTACCTCGCTCATAACCCGCGGAAGTCACTTTGTGGATAACTGCTTCCCTGACAGCATTTAGAGCAGGGTGTTCAACTATTTGAGTTATGCCAATTTTGGTAGGTTTCTCCGCAGCGTATCCAGTTCCTGAAAATGCAAACAGGGCCAAAACCAATAAAATCGAAATTACTAAACCAGACTTCGATGAAAGAAGCATAGTTTCCTCCCTTTTTCTTTTCTGATCTGTGATTTGTTACACTGACTGATTCATTTCCACAAGCCTGCTTAAACCCTGAAGCTTGACTTACCAAATAAAAAAAGCTATAGGAAATCCTATAGCTTTATAAATCTAGGGATAGCCCGGTGAAATGTCGGGGTTATACCCTAGAAACGGAGAAACCAATAATAATAAGAATAGCCTGCTAGGCTAACTAAAAGCGGCCTGATCACCTCGTTTGACGATTTCAAATTATTCATGTTGAACAATCTTAACCTCTTGTGACCATTAGTTTAATATATGCTTAGTATTATCGCAATACGAGAATGTTGTTAATGCGAGGATCTCAAGAACTGAATTTGTTCAAATGGTGGGTAAAGAGAAAAAGGGAAGCTTTCGCGATAGTCATAAACCGGAATAAACCTGCTCCTTTGTCGATTATACGGAATAACACGAGATTGATGACCTGTATAGGGTATCCCAAGTTATCCCCCTTAATCCATTAAACCTACACCAGCAATCCTCATAGTTATTACTTATTTATGATTTCAAATTTTCTCAGTGTAAGTTATAATATTTGGGGCGATTATTGTGAAGAAAGGAATTATTGTTGGAATTTCTCTGCTTCTAATTCTTAGCTTGGCAATTTTTCCGATCTCGTACGAGGCGAGTGGTCAGGACCAGGAACCGGAAGGACCAACCGAAAATCGAAACTACCCGAGGTACGGATTCGGCGCTCAGTTCATAGCCCCCTCGGGCGGTATTAGTTCCCGGGCATGGCTGAACCCCAGGCTTGGGTTTGAGGGAAATGCAATTTTGTGGGCTAACCCCTCCACAGGTTTAGGAGGAACTACTTCTCTAAGACTGCTTTACAAACTTACCCCTGACAGTTCAGTGGATTTCTACCTAACGGGGGGTGGCGCGTACAACCTCGGCCCCTCCGACAGAAAACTTTCCGCAATTGGAACCGGCGGGATCAGCTTCGAGGTACTTTCCGACGCCTTTGTCTTGAACCTGGAGTTCGGGATGCAGGGCCAGGGAGTTGATCAGTTTGGAATGACTTTTGGTTCCGGTTTCCACTACTACTTTTAGTGAGATCTAAATGAATAGTTACGACCCGCTAGTTAGAAAACAGATCTATTAGCATCTACCCAAAAGAGGAAATTGGTCCAGTTTCCACTGTATTTCTACTTAATAGCCTGGATAACTGCTCGGGGTATGGGATAAAGGCAATACTTTCAGTGAGTTCCTCTAAGTCACCAAGACTTGCCGAGGAAGCCCCGTACCCTGGTGCAGGATAATTGACTTTACTGATAGTAGCAACTTTTCACAGTATCGGTCGAGGGATTAATCTTTTTTTTGCTGCAATTTGCTATCAAACGGCTAAATAGTGTCAATTAAATCCGGTTTGTTAGCAATGTTTTGAGTTAGTTTATCCAGGGTGGGCCTAATTTGGGACATTTACCTGTATAATCTATAATACCAGAACATGAAAGGGGGTAAATATGAAAAAGCAAATTAGTTTACTGGTTTTATCTCTCGTTTTAACCCTTTCCTTTACGGTAACAGCTACCGAACTAAAGGAAGCTAAAGTGGTGAGTGTAATTGATGGAGATACCATAAAAGTAAGATTAAAAACTGGAACTACTGAGGTTAGATATACTGGAATTGATACTCCCGAAACTCGCGGGGAAGTCGAACGGTACGGAGAGGAAGCTAAAAATTATAATAAAAATCTAGTGGCAGATAAAACGGTTTGGCTGGAACTCGGTGAAAAAGAAAGGGACCAGGAAGACCGCTTGCTTGCTTATGTTTACCTCGATAAGGCCAAAAAGTCTATGGTCAACGCTATCCTGTTAGCTCAGGGTTACGCCGAAGCCTTAACCAATTCTTCCTCTGACGGTGTAGCCAGCAACAAAACGGTTATCTACTTTTTCAAGATGAAGGGGTGTCCGCACTGTGCCGAAGAGGAACCTTTTCTTGAGGAACTACAAGAGAAGTATCCTTCTCTTGTAGTAGTGGATAAAGAAGTCTCGGGTAACCAGGAAAACTTGGAACTATTAAAGAAAATGGGGCAAGAGTACGGACGAGAGGTCCGAGGAGTTCCAGCCACTTTTATAGGAAAAGACGTTTGGGTGGGGTTTGCGAAAAAAATCGAGAAACAAATAGAGGAAAAGGTAAAGTACTGCACCAAAAACCACTGCGTAAACCCGATGGTAAAGCTCAAAGGAGGAAATCATGAATTCGCCGATACCTTTGAGGAACTCGAAAGAGATGCTAAGGAAGACGAGAGGGGGTTATGGTCCAAAGATTCCACGGAGAATAATGAGTAAAAACTATGCTCTCATTGCTGTTTCAGCGGATTTCGCTTGATCGGCTATGGTGTTTTTAGTGGGTGTTAGTAGTTTAACAGCTGTTCTGGAGAGTACGAGTAAGGATAGGATATTTTCAACCGTGTTGGAGCGTTAAAGTGGGATAATTTAAGGCTTGGGAAACTTTATTCTTACGTGAATAAATGGGATGTCAAGAATTCCTCCTCAATGGGCGGGGCTTTTAGAAAACCCCTTTTAAGTAGTTTTTTCGGTCTTTTACAAAACAAAACCCAGTGGTCCTTAAAAACAGCAAGTCTTGAATTTACCAGGAAAGGAATAGTTGAGGGCTTGGACCATCAAACCCCCAACTATTTTAGCTTTTTGCTTGCCATCAGAACAAATTTAAGTTCCAGGCTTAGCCACTAAGACTCAGCACGTACTGCTGAGAGGGTCCGCTCAATTTGACCACCATCACTAAAAAGGTGCTGCCTGACACAGGAGCGTTACCAACGGTAGTTAGGGGCTCATAAGTCGCAGGGGCATCACAGGAAACCTCTATTCCCCCTCCGGGAGGTGGGACAGAGGCACAGAAATTAAAAGATGTACTATCCTCCT
>JAGXLB010000134.1 GCA_018334915.1 Candidatus Bipolaricaulota bacterium | reverse complement strand
TGGTAATCAAGGTTGGTCCATTTAATGGGGAATTGGGCGTAGCTATATTGAGGTCTTCATAGTTCTGGTACAGTTCGCTATATGGATCAATTATTGCTATCGCTTCTCCCCAGAACTCCATCGTCTCCCATAAGAAATCATTAAAATCCCACAGGAAATCTATCGTTAATTTGCCCTGATTGATAACACCCATAACACCTGGGCCTCCACTCTTTACCGCCTTTTCAAGGTAGCCAACCAGGTCAACAAACTTCTCCTTTGCCTCAATATTTTTCTTCTCAGCAACAATGCCGAGCAAAACCACCCTCTCCTTTTGTCTTTCGTATACCTTGGTGAAATTCTGATTACAGTTTAGCCCATCCTTTCCATCGGCTAAAACTAGTAGTACGCTTCCAGCTATCAGCAAAGAGGCAATAAGGGCAATGGGTAATAGTTTTAGACCATGTGTTTTTAGCAGCATTAGAGAACCACCTCCTTTTGAAACCTGTAACTTTTAATTACGTATTACCTTCTAGAACAAGCTACGGTTATGGCCTTCTTGTTATTTACTCTTCTAAGTTGTGGAACCTACAATTTAGAACCAATGATCGGGTTATTACGTACGTTAATTCCCATCAGGCTTCTCTACTATAAGTTTTTTTCGTTTTAAATTTCCCATCCCTTGAAAGTCAGTTTCGTTATCGCCTAGCTTATTTCCGTACCTACTTGGTTTCCTCTCGTACTTGTCTGACTCCTTCAACCTTATCCTTAATATTTGAATTTCAGCAAAAGCTTGTCATTTCTCTTCCTCACCATTTGTTTCAGTTAGCCCTCTTATTAGCAGTTCTGGAAACCCTTTAAAATCTGTCTTATTACCGATTACACGGTTTCCGTGACCGGTTATATTGCAATTGAACTTTTGGGATTTTTTGAATGCCATTCCAACCTTATTTTTTAGAATGGAGTTGTTGGTCAGAGTCGTTTTATTGAACCGATGCAGTAGAATTCCGGTTCCATTTTTCTCGATTTCGTTACCCGATATTTTGGCCTTTTTTACTTCACTGAAAATGATTCCGTCCCCGTTGTTTTTTATATCGCTGTATTGGATGTTAATTAATTTCAAGTCTTCGAGTTGAAGGCCACCCCATTTGTTGTTCTTAATTAAGCTATTAACTATCGTCAGCTGGGAAGAGCTATCTATCTCGTCGGTCCCGTGAAAAGAAGGGTTCGCGAACTCGATTCCGTAATTTGTGTTATTTATAATACTGCTGTCCTTTATTACTGCACTTGCGGAACCGGCAAGCCACATTCCCCTCCTCCTGTTATCCTTGATGGTACTGTTTAATAACGTAACTTTGGCGTTATCCCGTACACTGATCCCTTCCTTGCCGCTATCTCTTATCGTGACGTTTTCCAGTTTCAAGTTGGCCTTTCCGTCTAGGTATACCCCATTTGAGCACACTCTGGCACTTTTACACTTGGAGACTGCCGTATCCTGTAACGTCATTCCTTTTACGGTGACGTCGATGTCCGAGGGTCCCACTAATACGACCGAATGCAGTTTTTTGCCGCTTTTTATCGTTACCTTGGACTCGCCTGCCCCTTTTAGGGTTAGATCCTTGTTTATCTCCAGACTTTCTTCGTAGGTGCCGGGTTTGATCTGGACTGTATCTCCGGGTTCCGCGGCAAGGATTGCCGCCTGAATGAACCGGAATTTGTCATCGCCTACGGTAGCGTTGACTTTTCTGGCCTTTGTCTCAAGCTCCCTCCTAACGGAGCCAGGGATAAACTTGAAGTCTTCTCTGTTATTTTTTAATTGGTTGCCAAATCCCTGCAACCTGGCCTCGTATCCGTCATCTAAGGACCAGGGCCCGATTCCTATGTCGTTTCCTACAATTGTGTTGTTTTTGATAGTAGCCTCAACTTTACCCTCAATGCTTATGCCGGATGTGACATTTGAGGATATCTCGTTATTGGTGATAGTTGCCTGTATTGAGCCGTAAAGTCTCACCCCGTGAGCGATATTATGCTTAATCTCGTTATCCTCTAAGGTAATTTTTGCTGAATTCCAGACACTGACACCGTATTTATTCTGAGAGATAGTGTTGTTAGCGACTTCAGCTGTTGCCCCATCCGCAATCAATACCCCTGGGCGCTTATTGGCGAAGATTTGGTTGTCTTCAAGGCTAGCTTTGGCTGAGTTCCGAAGAAGTATCCCCCCACCATTCCACGACAAGTGGCTGTCGGTAACTAAAGCCTGGGAGGAGTCTCGAAGCGAGATTCCGGAAGAACTATTATCGGTAAGCCGGCAGTTTCTTACCGTTAGTTTGGCATCCCCTACGGCAGATATTCCCGAGGGGCAAATCCCTTTTTTACTTTCAGCACAACCTTTTGAGATCATCCCCGTAAAAGTTAGGCCTCTTAGGGTGATCTCTAGTTCTGATGGTCCTACATGAATTGCCGGATACCCGTCCTTGGGGCTAACTAGCCATGCCTTGTAAGGACCAGGACCAATGAGGGTTAGATCCTTATCCACGTATAGGTTCTCCCTGTAGGTTCCCTGTTTGATTTTTACGGTATCGCCGGACGATGCGGCATCAATTGCGGCCTGGATTGAACTGTATTCGTTCCCATTAACAACGGCCTTACCTGGCAAGCTCGCTTTCGGGGTCGCCGCCTGAAGACCTATCCTCGTGGCTTTGGGAACACCTGAGAAAGGATTAGTATTGCCTATTATTAGATTTCCAAAACCCTCTAAACTACCTTCGAACTCTACTGCTTTAAGTACTGCAACTCCAGTACGATTGTCCTGAATTAAGTTATTTGTTACCGTGGCATGAATTGAATTACTGAAGCTGATTCCAAACTCTCCGTTATCTTCGATCTCGTTATCGGTTATAGTAGTTTTTGCCGACTCGAAAACCCTTATGCCGGTAAGATCATTTTTCAGGATTTTATTGTTTTCAACTCTACTCCGAGAAGAGGACCTTATGGCTATACCCCATTGATTTTTCGTAAAGGTAGAATCTCTTATTGTTGCCCCGGAAGAGTCTTTAAGTCCTACTCCTTCGAACTTGTGTCCGCTCGCCTCTACGTTGGCTAGAAAAGCCGTGGCCGAGTCCACCAGCTCGATGCCGTGATAGAAATTGGAGCTGACGTCGCAATCAGTTATTTCGGCTCTGGTATTATCATGGAGGAGGACACCGGCCGAGTTACCCGTAATTGTCGACTCCTTGACGATGATATGGGCTTTACCTATTGCTGATATTCCTCGAGGACAGACTCCTTTTTCTTTATCCTCGCATTGTGCTCCCCTTGCGTCCTTTAGCGTCAAACCTCTGACAGTTACCTTAACGCTTTTCGGCCCAATTAGGAGGGCGGGATGTCCATTTCTTTTACCGATTATTTTCACCTTCTCCTTTCCATCACCTTCTATGGTCAGGTCTTTATTTACGGTTAGGTTCTCTTCGTAGGCTCCTTCTTTAATCAATATAGTATCTTCGGGGTCTGCGGCGTCTATGGCTGCCTGGATTGAACTAAACTGACCACCAACTTTTGAAACTTTGATAGTAGCTCCGACAGTCGTTAAGGTGAAAAGGAAAACCAGAGAGAAAAGGGCGATTACCGCCATGTTGCTTTTCTTGAAAATTAGATATTTCATATTTTCCTCTTTTTGGTTATAAAACAACTCTTTTTGTTTGCCTCCTATCCTTGAAACTTTAATGATTGCTCCTTAGGAGTTGATATTACATCGACACTCAAGGAATCGTAGTGAAATTCTTTAGCACTGCGATTATAGAATAAATGGAGAAATGAGCCAAATTGGGTGGATTTTGAGATTCCTAGGATAGAAGACTGGGCTAGATTAACACTTAAAGTGGTACGGAAATCGTAAGCAAGTATAGAAGTCAGCCACCGCCACCTGGTCACCTGGGTTGCCATAACCGTCCACTTTGGTATTCAAACCGGGTCCGTCCCACTTACCTTTGGTGTTTGTGTCTATCCACCAAGTGAGGCTTTGAAGGTTGCTACTCGGGTTGGGGAGGTAGGTATAGAGTTAGGCAATGTTATTTAGACCACTAGGCAATGTTCTTTAGACCAACCTGTTTCGTTCTGGGAAGTATCTCTTGCCTTAACTCTATAGCAGTATTTTTCGCCCTCTTGGAGATTGTCATCTAAATAAGTGTTGTCCTTCTGCCAGCCGCTATCATCACCATTGGGATTTCCCGTTCTTTCTTCGAAATAGTATTTTACTTCGGTACCCTCGGGATCGGTGACGATAGCTGCCGCCATCTTAATCTTCTTCGAGCTGGTCGCGTGAGGACGTCTCTTCCAGGTCACGGGGTCCGGCTTGGGCGGGTTTTGATCGGTCGATAAGATTACCGGCGTATTGGAAACTAGTTTGATGGATTTGCTTAAATCTTTTGAGGGAGCCTGAAGGGTCCAAGTTTTTCGCAGGTTGGACTTGCCGAAGTGGATCTGGACTTTTGCTTTCCCCTCCGAGTTGGTCGTGACCGTGTTAACCTTGTTACCGTCAGGATCCAACAGTTCGATATCCGTGTCTTCCACCGGTTCTCCGTCTTTGTTGAGTAGCCTTATCGGATACTTTCTGGTCAGGGATAGCTCCTTTAAGCCGCCCCAATCATCAATTTCTTTGCGTAGGATGGTCAATTCTCCGGATATGGATGTATTTACGGAGATCACAAGCCCAACGTCCATGACAACAGTGCTGTTTTCAAAGTGCAAGCTCCCGGTATTGTCATATATTTGAAAAAAGTTCGCGGTAGTATTTTTGGCCTCCAGATCTCGGCCTACTTTTAACTCGTTAAGGTTTGAATCAATCACCTTCAAGTCCGACCAGATGGAGTATAAGTTGATACCAAACTGCATATTTTTTGGACAATGTGGGTGATCCCCTCTAACACTCGAACCAATTAATCTAATTCGCCGATTAGGCTCATCTACCAGGGTGTGATCTACGAAGGATCCATGCTGGGGTAGATCGTGATATTCATGATAGTTTCTATTCTTAATAGTTAGCCCGCAGGTATCGGTGTCCTCAAGCACAACATTTCCTCCCTCCCAAGCCGTCAAACCGTAGATATCAGAATCCATGACCCGTAGGTTTAGCCCCCCTTCCTCTTTTATTCCCCTGTTTTCAAGAGTTATGGTTTCTATTAAGGAGTCTTTGATTTTCACCGCAAAGTTATTTAATTGGAAGGAAAATTCATCCATATTTGGTTGTAGGCCTTCGAATTGAAAATCACCTGCAATATTACCGAGTCTAAACGCCACATTGCGTATTGAGGAGTTGTTAGCACTAACTGTCCCTTTCTCCTCAACAGCTGCTTTATTTCCATAAATACTTAGACCAGCATAGTTAACTTCCTCCAATTCAATTGTTCCGCCTTGCCGTAAAGCCACGTGGAACCCCTTATTTTCTCCTCCCAGGTTAGAGTTCTTCAAGGTTATTGAGGCACGAGGGTCTAAAGATTTCATATAAGGATCTATAGACGGCTCTCCAGCCAGTTCTGACCTCTCAATTTTTAAACTTCCATATACGTCAAAGTAATTATCGTGGTGATGCTCGCCAAGCATATATAGATCACAATTCCGGATGATTAAGCTACCGCCTTTCTTGATGATAAAGTCAGTAGGGGTCTCAATGGATACGTCCTCTATTATTACTTCCTCTCCCGATTCGATCACCCATTCTTGGTCCTCTTGGAGTCTATCGGTTACGCTTTTTGTCGTTTTACCTTTAGTGTGACTATCTTCTGTGGAAGGTTTTGACAAGTTAGCTTCAAGCCAATCTTCCATAACACACTCTTTTCCAACCTTGGACAATGGAAATTCCGCTTTAGACATGTCAATTTGATCGTAACAACTGGATTTGATCGCACTGAAGGGCACTTTTACATCTTTTTCCGCTGCGACGGAAGCTCCAAAAGCAAGTAAAAGTATGGTCAGAATTACTGCTATCTTTCTCAAACTACCGCCCCCTTGGACGCTCAAATTATAGAATAAATGGAAAAACTAACCAAATTGTGAAGTTGGGGAGTCAAAGAAGATTGCCGAACTCTGTAATTTTAGATTTTCTGATTATGTGAAACTTACTTCCAATGAACCAAAAAGCAACCCCTTTGATTACTTTGGCTCTAACGTAATTGATTTTATACAAAGCCCATCATCAATTGCATGAATACGAAAGTCAGCACTACAGTTCTGTCGCCCTTTGAAGTTAACATTATCCAGATTTATGGTTACCTCTCTCCAGGTCAAAGTCCCTAACGGATTTATTATATCTGTGCTTTTGTAGGCACCATTGTGTGGGCCCGAGTAATTCTGAGAGTCAAATTGAACCCTGAACTTACTTTGAACAGAATCGTAATACTCTATTTTTAGCTTATACTCTGAACTGCTCTTTGTTTTTTTAAATAGTGGGTCAACCTGGAAATACATGTATTTACCTGGATATTCCGTTTCACTCGGCTTTAAACAGTAAATTGAATCCTCCTCTACTACCTTATTCTTCCCGTCAGCGCATTCGATATATTTTATCCCCGTTCCTTTTATATTACCTGAGCTGAAGTCAATTGACGCCCGTTCGGCTTTCATTAACCTTTCACCGGGATAATCATCCGGAACGTACCCGGACTTGAATTTATTAACGTACTCTTTGGTTAGATTTAGGTATTTCTGGCCGTGTTCATCCGAAGGCGCAATTTCTGTCCCTTCGTGGTATTCATTCCAGGTTTCTATTGCGACCAGATGATTATCAGTTTTATCAGTTAACGCTAATAGCTTTTTCCAGGAGTCCCTGTAGTATTTTCCTCCTCTCCTCTCTTGCACTGGAGTATCCCGATCCGGGACGGCGGAATCGTCATAACCTGGCCCAATGGCGTATACACCGTCGAACTGCGGACCCTGTAGGGCCGCTCCCCAGGAGTAGACGTTTTTGGTGTTAACGTTCCAGGAACTTTCTCTGACTATATAAAGAT
>JAGXLB010000133.1 GCA_018334915.1 Candidatus Bipolaricaulota bacterium | reverse complement strand
TTCGTTTTACCTGATCTATCTTGCCCTGATTAAAACAGGGTTAAGAGAACCTTACCGGTTGATGTTTAGAGAACTCAAGGAAAGTAAGGACAGGTACCAAAATTACGTCGAAGAACTGGGCGACGCCCTTTTAATAACAAAGGTCGGTGGTGAAGATCATGGAAAAATTATTGAGGTAAACAACTCGGCGGAAGACCAGACCGGTTACTCCCGTGAGGAACTGATAGGGATGAATATCTTGGATAATTTGAGTGAGGGAAGTCCTCTGGAAATTAGTTACGAAGAAATTGACGAGAAGTTATCTCGAGGAGAGACGGTGAATTTTACCGAAAAAAAGAGGCGAAAGGACGGATCCGAATACTGGACGGAGGTAGTAGTCACCCCAATAAAACATGAAGGCAAAGACGCAACTCTCTCCGTTAACCGAGACGTGACCGAGAAAATACATGCTCAGCAATCCCTCAAGGTGGAAAGAGAGAGGCTCAAGAAACTGCATGGCGCCGTCGACAGGTTTCAGGCCTGTCAAACGGAGGACGAACTTTATCAGGTCACTCTGGAAGTCACGAGGGAAGTATTGGGATTTGATGCGAGCTTAATCTACGTCGCCCGGGAGAAGCAATTAGTTCCGGTAGCTTCTGATGAACTTGAAACCACCGAGCTACCTTCTTACGAGAAGGACGCCGGACTTGTTGGGACGACTTACACTAACGGTAAAACGATGTGGGGAGACGATCTTAGAGAAGTAGAAGAAGCAGAACCTGAAGACCCCCAGCTAAGAGGTTACATGAGTGTCCCAATAGGAGACCTGGGTGTATTTCAAGCTTCTTCAAAGACAAAAGGGGCTTTTGAAAAAGTTGATATAGAGCTTGCCGAAATTCTTGCGGGCCATTTAAACGAAGAAATCAAGCGAATAAGGCTCGAGCAGGAATTAAAAGAACAGGCAATCCGGGACCCTCTTACCAACTTGTATAATCGTAGGCATTTCAATGAAACCCTCGGTAAAGAAGTGGAAAGGAGCGAACGGTATGGGCACAATATTGCCTTTTTGATGATTGACATTAATAGATTCAAGGAAGTCAATGACCGCTATTCCCACCAAGCGGGGGATAAAGTACTGGAGGAAGTTGCGCGGTTGCTCCGGGAAAACGTAAGAGAGACAGATATCGTAGTTAGATATGGTGGAGACGAATTTCTGGTTATGCTCCCAGAAACGAACGGAGAATCCAGGTACCTGGCAAACCGATTGAGGAAAGAGCTTGATAGCTGGAATGAGCGCTCAGACTTATTGGATTTTCCGCTCACGCTGGCTATTGGCCTATCCTATTGGAACCCCGACCAGGACCGGTCAGTTGAAGATGCACTGAAGGAAGCGGACGAGAAGATGTACGAAGCCAAGGGTAGATAAATAACTCTTGGTTGTCGCGAATGACAATAGCCTCGTGTTTCACCACGCAACTTAGCGAAGATTGGTGTATAAACTGGTTCAATATTTTTAAGCAAGGGCTGGAAGCTGGTTCAAATAATTTCCGTGAAAGGAAGGAAGGATTAGTATCGTGCACAATGAGGAAAAACCTACCGAACAGCCTTTTAGGGTTGCCTTAAAAGTGGCCCTTTATTACGGAATATTTGGGGTTATCTGGATAATAGGTACGGATTTACTAGTAACAAACCTACCACTTTCTCCCGGCCAAATGCAGAGAATTCAGAGCATAAAAGGGATCATTTTTGTCTTACTTTCTCTATTTGTGGTGTTTTTTTTCACTTGGAAAGAAGGCAAACAGGCCGAGAAGGTATCAAAGAAACTCTCGAAGGAAAAACGAGAAAGGTCCGTATTACTTAAGAACTTGCCCGGAATGGCTTACAAGTGTGAAAATGACGGAAACTGGACAATGAGGTTTGTCAGCGATGGCTGTAAGGACCTGACGGGCTATGCACCGGGAGAGATCGTCGACAATTCGCTTGTTTCTTATGGGGACCTGATTCTGGATGAGGATCGGCAGTCCGTTTTTGAAGAAGTACAAGAAAGTTTGGAAAACCAGCAGTCCTTTGAGCTAGAATACAGAATAAAGATCAAAAAAGGAAATATTAAGTGGGTCTGGGAGCGAGGGAGAGGTTTATTTGACAAAGTCGGCGAACTCGAAATTATTCACGGTTTTATAAGCGATGTCACCGAGCGCAAGAATATGGAAACAGCTCTCAGACAGAGCGAGAAAAAATTCCGCAACTACGTCGAAAACGCCCCGGTTGGAGTATTTTTGGCTGATAAAGAAGGAAAATACATTGACGTTAACCCAGCGGCATGCGAAATGTTCGGCTATTCCGAAGAAGAATTGCTGGACTTGAACATCTCGGACCTCCATCCATCGGAAGCACGAGATGAAGCAGGAGAGGCTTTTGAGGAGTTGCTGGAAAGGGGCGAAGTTAGAAAAGAACTCCCCTACATCAGAAAAGATGGAAATACCGGATATATGATCGTAAATGCAGTTAAGCTGTCGGAAAATAGGTTCCTTGCTTTTACAGAAGACACGACCGAAAAAACACGGGCCTACAGGGAACTCAGTCGGAGCAAGAAAAGGTTCAAAGATATGGCGGACCTCCTTCCTTTGCCCATTTGGGAAGCCGATACGGACGGACAACTCATTTATTTAAACAGGGCTGGTTTGGAGGGATTTGGCTACTCCCAAAAGGATCTAGAAAAAGGAGTAACAATAACGGATGTTGTTGCTCCGGAGGATAAAGAAAAAGTGGCCGAGAACTTTAATAAGGTACTCGAAGGTAACGATGTTGAGGGCTTCGAGTGTACCCTCGAAAAACCCGACGGTACTAAACTCACTGGACTAACTTTCAGCACACCTATCCTCAAAGAAGGGGAAATTCAGGGCGTAAGGGGGGTCGTTCTGGATATCACGGAAAGAAAGGAGGCACAAAGAAGGCTTGAGCAGGCTACCTTTGGCACACTACAGGCTCTCAACAGAACCATCGAGGCAAAAGACGAATACACGGGGGAACACATAGACCGAGTACGGGAATATTCCGCTATGTTGGGAGAAAAGGTTGGTCTGTCGGAAGAAAGATTAAAGCAACTAAAGTTTGCCTCAATACTGCATGATATAGGTAAGATAGGTGTACCCGATTCCATTCTCGGGAAGCCAGACAAGCTAACAGAAGAGGAGTGGAAGCAGATGGAAAAGCACCCGAAAATAGGAGAGAGGATAGTCGGACAGGTAGACCAGCTTGAGAGGGCGGCCAAGATCATCGGCCAGCACCAGGAGAAATACGACGGTACCGGCTACCCGAAAGGTCTGGAAGGTGAAGACATCACGCTCGAAGCGAGGATCATTGCCGTGGTGGACGCCTGGGACGCTATGCGGACTGACCGGCCCTACAGGGATGCGTTGCCTAAGGAAGTGGTCCTAAAGGAGTTAAAAGACAATGCCGGTACCCAATTTGACCCGGAGATCGTAGAGCTATTTCTTGAAATGATCGAGAAAGGGGAAGTGGAGTTCGGAGAAAAGTAAATAGGAGCCAACAAAAATGTCCTTTTCGACCTACGAAACCGAAGAGCTGATCGAGTACCTCCCGGAAGCCCTGTTTTTGGAGGACTTCGACGGGAATATCCTCGACGTCAACGCCGAAGCCCGTGAGCTGCTCGGCTATGATAAGGAGGAACTGCTTGACCTTACCGTGGACGATCTCGTCCCCGCAGGGGCACCTGCCTTTTTACCTGACCAGATAGATAAAGCGACCAGATCGGGAGATCCCATGGAAACAGTAAACCTCCACAAGGACGGAACCGAAATCCCCGTGGAAATACGGGGAAGGATTATAGAGGTAGACGGCAAGGAAAGGATACTAGTCAGCGTAAATGATATCGGCGGAAGGAAGGTCGCCGAAGAAAAGTTCCGCAAGCTGTTCGACCAAGGGCCGGAGCCAGCAGTGCTTCTCGATGACAATAGCCGTTTAATGGACGTTAATTCTCGGTTCGAAGAAGTCTTCAACTACAAACTGGAAGAAGTAAAAGGAAAGAACGTTAACGACGTAATAGTTCCGGACCGGTTGCGAGAAGAAGCACGAAAGCTGGACGAAGACGCAGAGCAAGGATACACGAACTACGAGACGATCAGGCAGGGTAAGAACAGAGAGTTCCCTGTCTCCATCTCAGCTAACCCGGTATCAGTGTCGGATGAGACTTTCGTGTTGGGTACATACAAGGATATCACCGAGCGGGTGGGGGCAAAACGGGATCTCCAAAAAAGCGAGAAGCGGCTAAAGTGGGCCCTCGAAGGAACTCAAGCTGGGTTATGGGACTGGAACGTCCAGACCGGGGAAGTAGTGTTTGACGAAAGGTGGGCGAAGATAGTCGGCTATACCTTGGAAGAACTCCAACCGGTGAGTATTAAAACATGGAGAAAATTGGCCCATTCTGAGGACCTAGAAAAGTCGGAGGAACTACTGGATAAACATTTTAAAGGCGAGACGGATTACTACAACTGCGAGGTTCGGATGAAGCACAAATCCGGGGAATGGGTCTGGGTCCTTGATCGAGGCCGGATAGTGGAGTGGGACGATGAAGGGGAACCTATACGTATGGTAGGAACCCATCAGGATATAACGGAAAGAAAGGAAGCAGAACAAGCATTGCAAGAGGAAAGGGACAAATTAAAAAACCTCCACGACACAGTGGATGAAATGCAACAACAGGATACCAAAGAAGACGTACTTCAGACTGCTGTCGATGTAGCCGAAACCATGCTAGATTTTAGGTTCTGTGACATATCACTAGTTGAAGGGGATTATCTCGTCCCCAAAGCCAGTGCGACCAGTTTGGACTCCGAGGAGTCCGTTCCGTTCGAAATGGGCGAGGGTATTACAGGTAAAACCATGCAAAAAGGTGAAACTATCTGGGGGGAAGATTTAAGGGACCACCCGGAAGCAAAACCGACAAACGAGGACTTCAGAGCCTTTATCAGTGTTCCGATAGGGGAGCTTGGAGTCTTCCAAGTCATTTCGGAAGAGGTAGCCAGTTTTAGCGAACGGGACGTAGAGCTTGCCGAGGTGCTCGTCGGCCACCTCCGGGAGGAGCTAATGCGAGTCCAACTCGAAGAAGAGCTGAGAGAGCAGGCAATAAAAGACCCCCTTACTGATCTGTACAACCGGAGGTACTTCAACGAGTCCCTCGGCAAAGAAGTAGAGAGGTGCAGGCGCTACGACGAAGCTTTGGCTTTCTTGATGCTCGACGTAGATAGGTTCAAGGAGGTAAACGACCGCTACACCCATCAGACTGGTGACAAGGTGCTGCAAGAAGTGGCAGACATGCTGGAGGATAACGTCCGGGATGCCGACACCGTGGTGAGATACGGGGGAGACGAGTTTCTAATCATGATGCCCGAAACCAAAAAGGTAGAAAGCACGGTAGACCGGATAGAAAGGGAGCTGAAACGATGGAATGAGGAGTCGGATCTGCTCGACTTCCCCCTAACGCTTGCCAAAGGAACCTCTCGGTGGAATCCCGATCAGGAACGGGACGTCGAGGAAGCCTTAAAGGAGGCGGACAAGAAAATGTACGAGGATAAAGGCCGATAAACCTATCTTTTATCGCAAATAAAAACGGGTTTGGTCCACGACCGAGCCTCCAATCATATTTCAGTTTTAGTGTTGAATAACTACCCTTAATGTGTTTGGCCAGTAAAGTAGAGCCGACTTACTTGGCACTGAGTTCTCTCACAGCCCAACCGGGAGAGTAAATTTCTCTTCTTTGGGGTTTCGTGAATTAGAAAAAACTGCCTCCTGTAAAACGTCATTCAGTTCCTCGCCTGAAAGAGTATCACAACTCAACCAGTTTGGTCACTTAATCGATCTCCTGTATAATGCCAACCGAGGAGGCAAATACTATGAAGTATCCCGTGTGGAGTAAAAGTGCTTTCTTGACCTTTATTCTTTCCGCACTGCTAGTGACCTCGCTCCTCACGAGTCCCATAATGGCCGACGAACATAAAGTCACTGTCCCAATTAATCAAGTCGTAAAGACGGAAAAACTCTCCGCAGAGCAGCTCGCCAAATCTGAAGTTACCGTGCCCATCTCGTGGGTGAGCGAGAGCTACTTGGAACAACGTGGCTATCTTAAGGAAGAGCAGGATGAGTATCAGAGGAGTTCTGATGAAGGCTGGACACTGGTGTGGAACGCCAATTTTGAATCTGGAAATTTAGACGGATTTCGACAAGCCACTATTGATCGGTCAGAATGGTTTTATAACAACGGGTGTTTGGGAGAGATAAAAACCACAAAGAAGGACGCCAAGGTTCATGTCGTTAAGGATAATACTGCACCAGAAGGCGAACACGTGCTGGAGTTGGTTTCTAACTCCAGAAAAAGGCCCGGTCTATCTGCTAATGTAATTACCGCAAACAGTATCAATTTTGAACCCGGCATGTGGAAGGTAACTGGTTACTTCAGAAAAGCATCAAGTGAAACGGGAGACCTAAGCGTCAATTTAATCAGAATTGATGACTTTACCGAGAACGGCTCGATATTCAACTGGAAGTGTAATAAATGGGACGACTACAAGCTATATGTTTATAGGGCAGAGGAAAAGGACAAAGACTTGGATACTAACGAACAAAAAGAATGGGTTGAGATCGATACAATTAAGGGCTCTGATAACTGGCACTATTTTGAGATTACGACTTACCTCCCAAGAAGGTTAGAAAAAGGCGGAATATTCAAAAAGATAAGAATAGACAATGAGACTTACGACCTTAATTTTACTTTGCCCGACAACGAAAAAAGCTGGGAAGAAAGCTTTGATCTATATTTAGAGACTAACAATCTGTGGACGAAATGTGACAGGGAGAATAACTTCACCAGCAAGGCTAGATGGGATAATCTTAAAGTCTACAAGAAGCCATTAAAAAAGAATAATCACGGCACCTGATGTAAGGAGGCGTCATGAGTGAAGATAAGTGTAGTCGAAGAGACTTCCTCAAGGCCACATTA
>JAGXLB010000132.1 GCA_018334915.1 Candidatus Bipolaricaulota bacterium | reverse complement strand
TGGATACTTCTTCTTTGGGAGGAAAGAAGAAAACTTTGGGAGGAGTTTCCATCCGGTATTTTGGAAAGTGAACCGACGATTGACCCAGATCATCCCACTTTTTATAGGATATCTGACCGTTATCGTCAGCTGGAACGAATAATTCCCTTTCGGATGCAATATCTTCTAAGAGGGTGAGAAAATTACTCTCGCTCGTCCTGTAGACATCCATAGTACCTCCCTTAACTTAGCTGTGGACAATCTAACGTTGGTTAAATCTCAAAAATATTCAACGGTAGATCGTAAATTAATTTACAGTTAAAGCTTTTTTATTTTATTATTTAAACCGTTACTAGTGACCAGTACCTTTAAAGTCTAAGTCAGTCACATCTACGGACACCGCAAATTAATCCGTCCCCGGTAACTGTTAAGGGAAGTATAATGTTCTCTTACTGAAAATTATAAAGTTTTTGATATGTGATTATGATCCCTTTCACGTTCATTATACATATATTTAATGGATTGTCAAACAGAAAGAGAAAAGATAGTGTAGAAACAACTGTGTAAAAAATATGGGTTTCCAAAGCGATTTTTACACATAAAATGCTACGCTATCAGAGAAAATGATTTTAAATCGAGATAAAGACCTTGAGGCGGAATAAACTAGTATTTTTTTAGTCTGGACTCCTCTAGTTTATTTCTACACAGATCCTTCACCATCTTATGAAGGCAAAACTTAATTTATGAAGGTTGACTCGATTGACCTCTGGGCCTAGTTCAGTAAAAGACCGAAAAAACTACTTAAAAGGAGTTTTTTACAAGTTCTACCCCTTGATCCGGGGCTTCTAGATTGTGAAATATCTGCTCTTTACCTGGCAATTTACATAACCTTTAGAGTTTATGAGCAGGTGTAACCTACCGGTAAAGAGGCAGAGAGCAATTAATCGACCCCATAGCTAAATCCTTAGTTTGTGAAAAAGTTAAGCTATGGCAAGGTTAACCGGTATTCACGGTGGAGACGGAGAACTCTCTCGAAGAATTAGAAATGGAAAGCGCTGACGACGCGAGCTCGAGGTCGGTTTCTCTCAACTCAGTGGAATCTAGCTCCAGCGAAGAACCGAATACGTTATTCCTTCGCCCGCTGGCTACCTGGTAAGCATCGTAAGCGCTGTACCCGGACCAGGCCAGATTTAATGCTGGTATCACGCTATAATAAGGAGACCTATAAATAAACGGGAACGTATAGCTTGAATATATTGCAACCCCGATCACGAAATGGGTAAGGGCTTTATTTGGTTGATCGTTAATTAATTGCCCCGAGCCCGGCAGAATAAAAGAAGCTATAGAAGGTACAACCGGGGAAAGTCTGTCTTGCGCCAAACCCTGTCCTCCGATAGAGGTTATTAACAAACCTGCCACGAAAAAGAGGCCAATTAACTTTAGAGAAAATCGCATATTACCACCTCTAAGGTAACCATGACCATTTTATACTCAAATAAAAAGATAGAACTCGCCAAAATAAACTTAAACCTATAGTTCATTATATACAGATTGCCCGATTTATTCCAAACCGGGAATTTTGAGTTAATATTTATCCTGGACAATTGTTTTACCAGAACTTACCCAGGAAGCATCTGCCCCCCCTGGCCGAACTGGACCAGATTGAAAGAAAGGAGTTAAAGCCGTATTTTTTGAGGCAGAGGGCAGTCAAGGACAAGAGGATTAAGGACCTGGCTCGTTAACGTTATGGGTTATTATCGGGAGGTTCCTGTGGTGAAAGAAGCAATGTTTTACCAGGAAATGGAAGGGGAAAAAGTAAAATGCCGTCTTTGCCCCTGGAACTGTCAAATATCCGCAGGTGAAAGGGGCGTATGCGGGGTTAGGGAAAATCGTGAGGGTAAGCTGTACAGTTTGAGCTACGATAATTTGAGGTCCGGTACGCCTGATCCGATAGAGAAGAAACCACTGTTTAACTTTGCCCCTGGTACGAGAACTTACTCGATCTGTACCCCGGGATGTAACTGGAAGTGTAAGTACTGTCAGAACTGGCAGCTCAGTCAGGGGTCGCTTAAAGGTAGATCGGTCGATCCCGAAGAGATAGTTGAGGCAGCTAAGAGATCAGGATCTAAAGGAATTAGTTATACGTACACCGAACCGACCATCTTTTACGAGCTGGCCTACGAAACCGCCAGAATAGCAAAGGAAGAAGGACTTTATAACACTTTCGTAACAAACGGTTACATAAACACCGAACCGATAAAAGAGATTGGCCCCTATCTGGACGCAGTAACAGTAGATTTTAAAGGTTCCGGTGACGAGGAGTTTCTAAAGGAATTTGCCGGTGTTCCTTCTGTTAATCCTGTTTACAAAGCAATAAAAGAATACAGGAATCAGGGGGTTCACGTGGAGGTAACGGACCTTGTAGTCCCTAAAGTAGGGGATTCGGAAAGGAAGATCGAGCAACTGGTTCACTGGGTTAGAGATAACCTCGGGGAGGAAACCCCACTCCACTTCCTCAGATTTTACCCTGCCCACGAGGTACAGGATCTTCCCCCGACTGACGTAAATAAACTGGAGACTGCACGGAAGATCGCGGAATCAGCGGGGATGAAATATGTATATCTCGGTAACGTGAGAAGTAATAACGACACGAACTGTCCCTCCTGCGGAAACAGAGTCGTTAACCGATCGGCAGGTCGGTTAATGGAGCTCGATCTGGATGATGGGCACTGTGCCAGGTGTGGCGAGAAGATCGGATTGGCCGGGATGAAGTGGGTTAAGGGAAAAAGTCCATAACTGGGGCCTAACCATGGTTAGCAAATTTGTAAGTTTTTCTACCTCGGTTCTTTCACTACTGCTCGGGAAGGAGAGGTAGTCATAACAAATAACGGCATTTTTAGTTCAATCCTTTTGCCCCTCCCCTTACCTGGCTGCCGGATTTTGTCTCCTGCCGATCTTTAAAAGGTTAAATCAGTTTCCAGGTAAGGGGCAAAAGGTATAGGAGGACAAAAAGATGATTTACGAGGATGGTGAAAGAACTGAGCCTGCGTCAGCTGCTGAGGCAACTTCGGATGGTCGTTGGAAAAAATGGCCAGCTATAATAACGTCAAAAGTAAGATAACCTTTTGCAATCCACCTGTCTTACAATTATAGTCTATTAATCCAGACTTTTAATGAGGTGATTCTAATGAGTAATCTGTCGGGGGTTAAAGTAGCTTTTCTGGTCGAAGACGGTTACGAGGACATGGAATGCTGGTACCCGAAGATAAGGCTCGAAGAAGAAGGGGCAGAGACGGCGGTTGCTTCCCGGGAGACGGGAGTAGTCGAGAGCAAACACGGTTACCCGATAAAGGCCGAGTTTACACCGGACGAACTGGATCCCGGCTCCTTTGACGCCGTGGTTATTCCTGGAGGTACGGGATCTCCGGATAAGCTCCGCCGATCCAAATCTGTCAGGGACTTCGTAAATGGGATGGATGAAGAAGGAAGACTGATAGCCATGATCTGTCACGCCGGCTGGGTACCGATTTCAGCGGGAATACTGGAAGGAAAAGTCGCCACCGGGTACGAAGCTATAAAGGACGACCTCATAAATGCAGGGGTCGATTACAGAGACGAATCCGTAATATTGGATGGTAACCTGATAAGTTCGAGGCATCCCGGGGACCTTCCGGACTTCCTCAAGGCGATTATTGATTATTTGGAGTAATTTTACTATTTGCGGAAGACAACCTGGATAACGGTGATATTTGTACATGCTAGATATTGAAGAAATTCGAGACCACCCGAAAAAGGTAGAAGCGAAACTAGAAGCGAGAGGGGAGGAAGTAGAGGTAGAGCACCTTCTAAACCTTGACGAAAAGAGACGACAGCTAATAACCGAAGTAGAGAATTTACGGCGCGAACGAAATGAGAACTCGGAAAAGATTGGACGGCTAAAGTCCAAAGGTAAAGAGGCGGAAGCGGAGGATTTGATTGAGCGGATGGGCCGTGTTTCATCTAAAATTGACAACCTGGAAGAAAAGCTAGAGGCTGTGGAGTCCGAGCTTGAGGACGAGCTGGCTCTACTGCCCAACATTCCCCACGATTCAGTACCGGTTAGCTCCGACGAAGACGACAAGGAAGTAATCGCCGAGTACGGTGAGAAGCCCTCTTTCGACTTCGAGACGAAAGATCATATGGCACTAGGGGAAGAATTAGATCTCTTTAAATTCGAAAAGGCCTCTAAAATTGCCGGAGCGCGCTTTCCTTTTTATTACGGGGACGGAGCTCTCCTCGAGATGGGCCTGATTCATTTTATGTACTTCTATCAGGTCGAGAAAAACGACTACACTCCGGTTTTTCCTCCGTACCTGGCCAGGGGAGAAAGCTATTATACTTCGGGCCAACTACCGAAATTTGAAGAAGACCTGTATAGAATAGATGACAGAGCTAAGGAAGGAGAGCAAACGAAGGGAAACAGGGAAAAGCTTTATCTGAACCCTACCGCAGAGAGTATACTGGTTAATTATCACAGGGACGAAATCCTCGCCGAGAACGAGCTGCCGGAGAAGCTAGTAGCTTTTACGACGTGCTTTAGAAGAGAAGCGGGTAGCTACGGCGAGAAAGAGAAGGGCTTGATCCGAACTCATCAGTTTAACAAGGTAGAACTGTTCAGATTCGTCAAGCCCGACAATTCCTATCGTCACCTGGAGGAGTTGATTCTGGACGCGGAAGGGATTCTACAGGAGCTCGGACTCCATTATCGAAAAGTACTTCTACCTACGTGTGACCTCGCACAGCAGTCGAGTAAAACCGTCGATCTTGAGGTTTGGATCCCGTCCCAGGAAACCTACCAGGAAGTATCCTCGATCAGCAACTGTGAAGAATTCCAGGCCAGAAGGGGAAGTATCAGGTACCGCCCGGAATCTCCAAAAGGCGGGAGTTCAAACCAAAAACCAGAATACCTTCATACGCTAAATGGGTCCGGTCTGGCGACCTCCCGGTTGATGGTTGCGCTGCTGGAAAACAACCAGAACCCGGACGGTTCAATCGATCTGCCGGAAACACTCACGAAATTCGTAAACAAGGATAGCCTACAGTGAACTCCCGAAAGATAAAGGTCAGAACGGTTGACCTTACGAAAGATTTTAACCCAACCAGGAAGGAGACAATTACAGCCGTAAGGAAAATGAACCTGGAGGCGGCTTCGGGCGAGGTCCTTGGAATACTAGGCCCAAACGGGGCTGGGAAGACGACTGCGTTGAGGATGATCTCGACCATATTAAAGCCGTCATCAGGAACGGCTATAGTGAATGGAAACGATGTTAAAGAAGATCCTTTGAAGGTTCGCCAGTCGATTGGCTATCTTGCAACTGAAATGGGGTTGTACGGCAGGTTGACTCCTAGGGAAACATTAACCTTTTTTGCCAAAATTAACGGTCTAGAGGAAGACCTAATCGAACCGAGAATTAAAGAGGTGTTCGATATCCTGGATATGAAGGACTTTGAAGCCAGGAGGGTTACTAACCTTTCGACCGGTATGAAACAAAAGCTCTCTCTTGCGAGAAGTATAATTCACGATCCCGAAATATTGTTGTTCGACGAGCCAACTCAGGGACTCGACTTAATGACCTCTAAGACCGTTATGGATTATATAGAGGAATTTAAGAAGGAGGGCAAGACCATAATTTTGTCCACTCACATAATGCACGTGGCGGAGAAACTCTGCGACAGAATAGCGATACTGTTCGAAGGAGAAATCAGGGCTTTTGGGGAAATCAGCGGTCTTCTGAAGAGGAATGACCAGGATAGTCTGGAATCGCTGTTCTTCAAAGTGGCAGAGGAGGGGGGGAGTTGAGAAACATCTGGTTGTTATTCAAAAAGGAAATACTGGCAGCTTTAAGGGACAGGAGAACGGCGATTTTGGTTCTCGTCTTTCCGTTAATTTTCTATCCCGCTATGCTCGGGTTGATTTTTCATTTTACCAGCCAGAACGTTTCCGAGGGAAGAAGTACTGTATCACGGGTAATTTACCAGAATAGAGAGGATTCGGGGGTCCTGGCTAAGTTTTTCGAGAGGGACGATGATATAGTAACTTCGTTCTACGAGACGGAGGCGGAAGCGACTCAGGCATTCGAAGACGGTGGTGGAGATGTACTTCTCCTGGTTGAGGAAAAGGAGCCGTCGGGGGTTAGCGTAAACATTTCCTACCGAAAATTTGATCAGGATTCCGAGATCGCCCTGAGTAGGACGAAGAGTGTTCTCGAAACTTACCTCCAGAAAACGCTGGAGCAGAAACTGGGGAGCATGGGAATAAGTTATGACGAGATGACTCCCCCGATGGAGGTGGAGGTGAGTGAGGTGGGGAGCGCGGCGACCGCGATCGGCGAGCAAGTCTTGAAGATGATGTTACCTTACTTCGTTATTTTGTCGATAATTACGGCGGCGATGGGTCTCGGAGCGGAAATAACCGCCGGAGAGAAGGAGAAAAAGACGATTTCGACCCTGCTGGTTTCCCGACTTTCCCGGGAGGAAATCGTTCTGGGAAAGTTTATGACAGTATTTCTCGTGGCTGGAATTGCCGCGGTGTTCAGCGTCGTTGGGTTAATTTATGGTCTTGGTCTATTTGGAATAGCGCTGCCGTTGAGCAATTTGACTCCAGCGGTATTTGGCTATATATTGCTGACCATGGTGCCTCTGGTGGCAATACTGTCGGCTCTTGTTATCAGCATAGGTTCGTTTGCCCGGACTCAGAAAGAAGCAAACGTCTACCAGACGCCGGTCCTTATGCTCGTCGTCCTTACGGGAATACTTTCTATGACGGGGGGAATCGAGCTAGGCAACATGGCCTTCTTTATTCCTCTGTTAAACTCACTTGAGACGTTCAAGGAGTTAATCGTCGGAACCACGAACCTGTTTCACATCGGAGCTACGTTTTTAACGACTTTTCCCCTTGCAGGTTTGCTTGTATACCTGGCTATCGGGCTCTTTAAGAGAGAGGATATACTGTTTAGAGTTTAGAGAATTTGACTAAATAACAGGAGAAAGATAATATTGAACATACCGGAGCTGCTGGAGAGAAAATATCAGTAATTTTTCCAAAATATATGAAAACAAACTCCTT
>JAGXLB010000131.1 GCA_018334915.1 Candidatus Bipolaricaulota bacterium | reverse complement strand
GAAAGAGAAGTGGGGTCCCTAGAGACGAGGGAACTGAGGAAACATTTCGCCTACCTCATGGACGACGGTCTCAAGAAAACCTCTGTAGCCATCAACTATCGGGTCCTGAGAGCCTTCTTCAACTGGTTGGAGAGAGATGGTCTCATTTCAACTTCTCCGGTAGATGGTATAAGAGAGCCGAAAACTCCGGACAAGCTCCCAAAGGTCCTGAACAAAGATCAGATCGAAAAACTGCTCGACACCACAAGAAACTGGAGGAGAACGTGGGCCGGCTACCGCAACTTCACCATGATAACCCTCTTTCTGGACACCGGATTAAGGCTGAACGAGTGCATATCAGCGGAACTGGACGACCTCTATAATATAAAGGTCATAGATAGCCCAGCAGTCAATTCGGAACAGATTTTGTATTTGCCCACAGTTCAAATAAGCGGGCGAATTGACTGCTGGACCAAAAAAACAGCCGGATAAAAGACTCTGTCAGTTAAGTTGCAAAAAAAGGGGTTTTTAGTTACACTGCTAAGGAAAGAACAACAACATAGACACTTAGGTCTATTCACTTATACTCAGGTTCATAAACCGATATCAAATATAATTCACTGGAGGTGAACGTTTAGCGACAGGTCAAATTTTTCTGATCTCTAACTCCAAGGAGGGTTAATCAAAATGAGATCCAAGAAATTTATATTTGTTCTTGCTTTTGTCTTTTTATTTGGACTGAGCGCCGGTTTTGCTTACGGCTCCGACGGAAGAATAGTAGAAGCGATGGGAGCGGAGCCCACGACTCTAAATATCGACGAGGCAACTAGAAGGCCGGAATCCACAGTCATAAACCTGATCTCAGAGCCCCTCTTAATCTTCAACAATGACTTGCAGTTAGAACCTCTACTCGCAAAATCCTGGAGCGTCTCCGAAGATCACCTTACTTGGACCATCAATCTGAAAAAAGGAGTACGCTTTCACAACGGTCAGCTAATGGACGCAGAGGCAGTTAAATTTTCATTAAACAGACACATAGACGGAAGTCACGGCTGGATGCTCGGACCGCTGAAGGAAATAGTGGCGGAGGACACCTACACTGTAAAAATAAAGTTGGAAGAGCCTTATCCCATGCTTCCCAACTATCTTGCTAACTATTGGTTGGGAATACTCTCTCCTAAAAAGGTAAAAAAATATGGAGATGATTACGGTGTAAAGGCGGTCTCTGGCACCGGACCTTTCATGTTCGAAAAATGGGTTTCCGGAAGTAAGCTAACCCTTAAAAGAAATGACGAATACGACCATGGCCCCTCCTTCTTGTCAAACCAAGGACCGGCAAAAGTGGAAGAGTGGGTATTCAAATTCATACCCGAAAGGTCCACTCTGATAGCGGAACTACAGAAAGGTAACGTCGATGTCTCAGACTACATCCGGGGCGAAGCGGTGAGCCAACTCAAAAACTTCTCCGGAACCGCCATCACTTCCAAAAAGGCACCTTCTACAGTTCATCTCGCCATAAATCTAGGCTATAAAGAAAAAGGCGGGGAACCCCAAAACGACCCCTTCAATAACGTCAAGATAAGAGAGGCCACAGCCCACGCTGTGAACAAAGAAGCGGTTATAAAAGCGGCTATGTTTGGAGTTGGAGAACCAGCCTATACACTTACCCCACCAAATGTCAAGATGTACTGGGAAGGGGCACCTGAATTAGGAAAAGAATATACAGATTACGATCCAGAAAAGTCCAGAAAACTATTAGAAGAAGCAGGCTGGGTGGACACCGATAATGACGGAATCCGAGAAAAAGAAGGAAAGGAGTTAAAGGCGGTCCTTTTTGCCTTTACCATAGTAAGATTTAAGAGAATTGCCACCGTCGCTCAACCCATGCTGAAGGACGTAGGCTTCAAGGTGGAGATAAAAACCATGGAGGCCGGGGACCTCTACGAAAGCGTAACCAGAGGCGAACACGACCTACTGGCTACCTCTTGGATGGGGTGGAGTTTCCCGCAAGACGGACTAGATCCGATGGTATCGTCCGAACAGCTGGGAACGAGCACCAATTGGTTCCTCTATTCCAACACTAAGGTGGACGAATTACTCAAGGAAAGCCAACAAGCCATAAAACAGGAAGACCGTCTAAAGGCCATCGAGAAGGCCCAACGAATAATAATTGAGGACGTGCTTGCAGTTCCTATAGCCTATCCAATGGATATTTTGGGGTACAAAAAATCTATCAAAGGAGTGGAGGAGTACATGGAACATCCCTGGGCTTTCTCCAGTGTAGATGCACTAAGAGGTCTATTACTCCATAAAACGAGCTAGGCAAGACGAAAATACAAAAACCCCTCTTCTGACAAACCCAGAAGAGGGGTTTTTTATAAAATCCCTTTTTTAGGGCGAGGTAATTGACTTTAGGAGGATCATGTTACTTCAAACCAGTAATAAAGAATTGAAGAGAAGAAATGAAAAGGCAAAAAGAATTCTAAGCGAGAAAGATCTTGAGGGCTTCTGTCTCTTTTCGCCAACCTATATCTTTTACTTTACGGGTTTCTCTTTCATAGCTACTGAGCGACCTATAGCTTTGTTGTTTAATTCGGAAAAAGACGTAATGGAGCTTGTTGTACCGGCCCTGGAAAAAGACCACGTAGAAGATTTACCTTCTTTTATACAGGCAGAATCCTATCCGGAATATCCCGGTAAAAACCACCCAATGAACTTCGTAAAAAAGAGGATAAACGATTTGGGGTTGGATAAAAAAAGTGCCTGTCTCGGTATAGACAGCGACGGCTACGCCGGTGGTTACGGGTACAAAGGTCCTTCACTCAGCGAGACTTTGGATCACTCGGAAGTAGAAAATATAAAAGAGACACTGGATAAAACCATGATGGTGAAATCCCCGGAGGAAATTGAGATGATAAAGGAGAGTGCCCGTTGGGGTAACCTCGCTCATAGACTACTTCAGGAATACTCCGCACCCGGGATGATAGAAACCGAAATATCAGAACGGGCTTCCTTCGAGGCCTCTATGGCAATGATAAAGACCTTGGGGGAAGATTACTCACTGACGAAATACGGCTCGCGTCCTGCTTCAGCCAACTTTAGAGGACAAATAGGTTCTAAATCCGCCATTCCTCACGCCATAACCACCAACGCCAAACTAAAGGAAGGAGACATTTTGATAACGGGAGCTTCGAGCGAGGTAGGAGGTTATATTAGCGAACTCGAAAGGACTATGGTACTGGGCAAACCCACAGCCAAACAGGAAAAATACTTCAACCTTATAGTCGAACTACAGGATTTAGCCCTGGATACTATAGAACCAGGTATTCCCTGCTCTAAGGTGGATGAAGTCGTAAGGAAATTTTACAAGGATAAAGGCATATGGGAACACTGGCGTCATCATGTCGGCCACGCATTGGGGTATAGGATGCATGAAGCGCCGTTTTTCGATCTCGGCGACGAAACCATTATCGAACCCGGAATGGTATTCAGCGTGGAACCGGGTATCTTTATACCTGGATTCGCCGGATTCAGACATTCCGATACCGTATTGGTTACAGAGGACGGAATAGAATACATAACCTATTATCCGAGGGACCTTGAAAGCTTGACGATAGATTAAAAACACTTTGGTTGAATATAAAACCGTGGAGTAAAAACAGTGTTAGGCTATATTTTTCGGAGAATCCTAATGGTAATTCCCATCATGCTGGGCGTTACCTTGATCGTCTCTTCGATCCTCTATCTTTCTCCCGGCGATCCGGCCAGGATAATGCTCGGCCCCAATGCCCGCCCTTCAGTAGTTAAGCAGCTAAGAGAGGATTTGGGATTGGACAAACCTTTCCACATTAGATACTTCACTTGGCTCGGGGATATATTGCAAGGCGATTTCGGGGTATCACTTCAAAGAAACGTACCGGTCACCGAAATGATCATGTCCCGACTGCCGGCTTCCCTGGAGCTAGCCTTCTTCGCCGCTATGGTCGCCTGGGTAATCGCTTTACCAACGGGTATAATCTCTGCGGTCAAGCCTTATACTATTTTCGACAACATATCGATGTTTTTCGCCCTTTTCTGGGTGTCGATGCCTTCTTTTTGGCTCTCTATAGTGGCCATAATCGTTTTTGCCCTCTGGTTGGGCGTATTTCCCATATCGGGTTACGGAGGCCCTTTTTGGACCTTAAGCGGGATAATGCATTTGGCCCTGCCGGCTTTTTGTACGGGGGCGAGGCTGGTGGCCATGCTGACCAGACTGATCCGTTCCAAAATGATGGACGAACTGGGAAAGGACTACGTAAGAACAGCTAGAAGCAAAGGCCTTAAAGAATATTTAGTGGTTATGAAACATGCGCTTAGAAACAGCTTGATTCCCACGATTACCGTATTTGGCCTACAGGTACCGGCTTTATTTTCGCTCTCTATTATCATAGAGACAGTCTATGCCTGGCCGGGAATGGGCAGACTGTTAGTGGACGGGGTCTTCAAAAGAGATTACCCCTTGGTTCAGGGAATAGTCCTCATGTACACCTTTATCGTAGTGATAACAAATTTGGCAGTTGATTTAATATACGGCTACATAGATCCCAGAATAAAATACGACTGAGGCTTTACCAAAAATGTCTTTTCAAAAACTCAAAGGATTGTCTCGGAACAAAATGTCTTTGTTCGGAATGCTAATGATCTTGATAATAATCCTATCAGCGATATTGGCCCCCTTCCTGCCCCTACAGGACCCTAATGAACAAAAGTACATGGAGTTATTCTCTCCCCCTTCTCTCGACCACCCTTTGGGTACCGACCAATACGGAAGAAGCATGCTTTCTCGAGTTATCTTCGGCAGTAGATACGCCCTCCTGGTCGGCGTGGCCGTGGTAGGAATAGAGGTGGTCATCGGAGTTACGTTGGGGTTGGTAGCCGGTTTCTACGGGGGGATTATAGAGACCGTAATCATGAGGATCAACGACGTTATGCTTTCCATACCGGCGATGGTCCTCGCCCTGGCCATAGCCGGTTTTCTAGGCGGTGGGTTGATAAACGTCATCATCGCGGTGGGGATAATAGGATGGCGAGGTTATACCAGATTGATAAGAAGCGAGGTGCTATCCATAAGAGAAGAAACCTACGTCGAAGCGGCCAATGCCACCGGATGCGGAGATTTACATATAATGCGGAGTCACATCTTGCCCAATACAGTATCCTCTTTTCTTGTTTACACTACCTTACAGATACCTGCCGCCATATTGTGGGCTGCCGGGCTCAGCTTCCTAGGACTTGGAGCTCAACCTCCGACACCGGAATGGGGGGCTATGTTAGCCGAAGGAAGGGATTTCATCCGTCAAGCCTGGTGGATAACTACGT
Source organism: Candidatus Bipolaricaulota bacterium (assembly GCA_018334915.1). Taxonomy (GTDB): domain Bacteria; phylum Bipolaricaulota; class Bipolaricaulia; order M55B111; family M55B111; genus JAGXLP01. The sequence continues at coordinate 1,789 of JAGXLB010000131.1, read as the reverse complement.
TTCCCGGTCTGGCCATTATGCTTACCGTATTGAGCTTCAACTTCGTAGGCGACGGTTTGAGAGATCTACTGGACCCAAGAGCCAAAAGCAGAATGGGAGAGGCTTAAAATTACAGACCCTATTCTCTGTATTTACAAAGTCAGACACTAACATCGCGGAGCACGAGATCTTCTTTTCCGAAGGGGTACGCTTTTACGACGAAATCGAACCTATTCACGTCCGTACATAGGTAAAAATCTCTTTTCGGGGACCAGTTCTGGTTTTCTTCCTTAAAGAAGCGTCGGCCGTCGCCTTTTTTTAAAGATTCGATTTTGGAATTCACATTCTTCAGATCCTTTCCTTCCAACTTTGCCTCTATCCAATCAGCGCAAAGCTCGTCCTCTTCAGTCGGCTTCTTTCCGTCTTTCCCCATGGGAACTAAACTTACCGTCCGGGGTTCTCGGCTACGGATGTAGCTTACCACCGCCCCCAGATTAACCAGACTCCCCGTTATCATCTCTTCCGAGCCCCCGGCGGCTTTTAGCCCCTTGGTACCGGCGCTCGTGGTAAGCACCGCGGTTTTTCCCGAAAAATCCCTACCTTCGATACTGGAAGGTGAATTGCCGAATTGGAAGCCGGGTAGCTTTTTTCCTCCCCTCTCCCCTACAAGAATAAAACCGGAGTTTTCCTCCGCCAGTTTCTTCGCCTCGCGTACTTCTTCAACCGGCAGAATCCTTTCCACCCCGTTTGCAGAAAGGTAGCAAGAAGTGGAAAATGCCCTAAACACGTCTATAACGACGGCAAGACCTTCCGCTTCTTTTGCCCCCTCTAAAAGACTCAGTTTCTTTATCTTCATAATCTCGGCTCACTCCGCAATAATTTGGAAAAGAAAGATTCACTGAACTCAATTCTTTCACCCGTTTATGATCCCTTACGAATAGCCCAGATTATGCATTAGTCAATTACCCCGCACCAAGGTACGGGGCTTGTAACCACAAACCGGTAAGGTTAGAAATTTTTTCTTTACGGGTTGGTTGCATCCCTAAAAGGGCTCCCGATTTCAAGTCCCAATTATTGCTTTTTGCAGTTTCTTCCGGGAATCACCCCTCGATTGTTCACATAAGTTACAGGGTAGAACCGTCAAAATTCCTAATACGCATCCCTTCGTGCTCTATGGCTACACGATTGTGGTTCATCTTGGGATGAGGGTTCCCAATCATAATAGCGGGCTCTTAACGACCCAGCAACCAACGCGGGCTTCCCTCATCCGTTGACGTTAGGTTCTTTGAACGGTTCACGCCTTTTCCACATGTAATAGATGGCTACTGCTAATTTTCTTGCCGTTGCTACCTTGGCTACGTTCTTGTTTTTCCTAGCCAGCACTCGGTAGTAGATCTTCCTAAAGTGTTTCGATCCGTTTTTGACCTTCCAGGCGGCCTCGACCAATGCCCAGCGGAGCCATTTGTTGCCCTCTTTTGTGATGGAGCCTTTTTTGGTATGGTTGCCGGAACTGTGTACGGAAGGGACGAACCCGCAGTAGGAGGCCAGAAGGTCCCCGTCAGGGAACCGTTCTATGGTCCCTACCTCCGCCCCACTCCAGGTATGGTGACAAGCAGCTGAACGATTTCGTCTTGGTCCGCTTTGTAGTCGATCTTCTCTTCGACTACCTGGATTTTAACTGTGAGCTCTTCTCCTAGCTGGAGGAAGTCCCCCAGCTTGTCGGCAAATACCGTTGGCATTTCCTCTCTTCTGGTCTTTAACCACTTTATCGCTCCATCGCACAATACGTCTGACTTGGGACAGGTGAGGT
>JAGXLB010000130.1 GCA_018334915.1 Candidatus Bipolaricaulota bacterium | reverse complement strand
TTTCCTTCCACTTTCCCAGCACCTCCAGCTGACTGTTATCCACCCAGAGGGTCCTGTCTTTAGCTCCCTTGCCCTCCCGGACCATCAGCTTACCGCTGGTTAGGTTAACGTCTTTCCACCGCAAAGAAACAGCTTCTGACACTCTCAGGCCAGTATTTAACATCAACTGGAACATCACTTTGTTTCTCTGGCTTGTCACGTAGCGCTCGTTGAACTGATCCAGCAACTTTTGTTGCTCTTCTTTGGTCAAAACCACCGGAATCTGCCTTTTACCCATTTTTGCCCCCGATTGAGGATAAGTTGTAATATTTTATCTTCTTTCAACTTATTCACAACGTTTAGGAGGGTAACTGGAATGGGAGGGAATTGCAAGTATTTATTAAACTTATTCACTCTTTAGGTGAGAGGGAGATTGGAGGAATACTAAAACAAAAATGGGCGGGATTGGCTCCCGCCCATTTTATCAAAATCACCAGCTCATCCAATTACTTCACGGGTTCAATAACATTCGCATGGACTTTGCTTTCTTCACCCAGATCTACTACCTCGTAGTCATAACCAACAATTGTGTTGCGGATTACTTTATTTGTAATGCGTTGAACCATGGGTAACTCCCAGTTAGGCTATGGAGTAATAAAACCCCAATACTTTATGCAAAAGAAATAGTTCATCGTGACGATACTACTCTGGGTCTTGCAGGGGACCTTAACAAGCATTAAACCTAAAAAAGCGTTCTTATAAGCTGACCTACAAGACCCTGAAGAGAAAATTAAACTATATAAGACCCTTGTTCTTGTAATTTTTACCTAATATGATCGCTAGTTTTAACTCCGATCTGCTAACCAGCGAATGGACTGACGCCAAAAATCACCATAGTAATCCCAGGTAACAAAATCAGTTCCCCAGTGGGGTGCTAAATCAGAGGCAAACGCCATTGTCCTGCCACTTCCAAACTCCCAGATAGTAATAAAGGGATCCGACTCCTTTATCTCGGATAAAACGGTGGATTCGTCCTTCGCTCCTAACTGGTTGTAACCTAAAAACCTTGGCCAATCCCCCGAGGGAATTCCTGATAATAACTCGTGAGAGGGGTTGGTAATTCTTGGTCGAACACCCTCTGGCGATTCGACCCGATCATCCCTGTCCTTAATATGTACCGGAAGAATTTCTTCTATTTCTGAACCATGATAATTTCCCTTACCCTGAAAGCCCTGATAACATACGTACCCACCTGCCATGATAAAACCACCGCCTTTCTCGACGAATTGTTTAATCATTTTTAACCTATTCGGTCCCATGGGAACTGTGAACATATCGGGATACATAGTCAGGGTATTCCTTCCGGTATCACTAACAATTACTATATCGTATTGGTCCAATTCCTCTTGAGACTTCGGGAAGTCACTTAATATTCGGTGATTTGGTAAATGAGTTACCTCTATATCCTTAGCGTCATTCAGTGCTCCCTTGAGATAAACGGACATATCGTCAAAACCACCTAATTGGACCGTATCGAAACCTTTTGTGTGAATTTTAGTAACTGCCCATGTTTCTCCTAGGAAAAGTACTCTTATTTCTTGGTTGCTCATAATAAAACCTCCAGCTTCTATAGTTGGTTTATCATTCTTTTACTGAGCCAAGAAGCAAACCTTTAATAACAAGTCGAAGAAAGAATATATAGATTAAAAGTACCGGTATAATTGAAATAGCTGCACCGGCCATATGTACGTTCCAGGCTGCAACTGTGGTCCCTTTCAAGTTGGCAACTGCTACGGTGACCGGCTGTGAACTCGTACCAGAAGTCAAAGTTAAACCGAACAAAAATTCATTCCATATATTGGTGAACTGAAATATCCCTACAACTGCAAATCCTGGCAATGAAAGCGGTATAATAACTCTCGTAAAAATCTGGACCACTGAAGCTCCATCTATTTGTGCTATTTCTATCAGTGAGTCTGGTATAGGTTTAATGTAGTTGTAAAATAAGAGAGTAGTAATGGGTATGCCATAAGCAGTATGGGTTAAAATTAAGCCAAATATTGTGTTATAGAGGCCCAGCGCGCCAATAAATTTGACAAGCGGGATAAGTATTGACTGAGGTGCAATGTAAAAACCAATTATAATGCAAAAGAAAATTATACTTGACCATCTAAATCTGTACTTCGCGAATATATACCCAGCCATACAACCAACCAAAGACGAAAGTGCAGTAGCTGAAAGTGTCATAATAACACTGTTCAACATATTGTCCTTGATCCGGTTAAAAGCCTTTTGATAAGCTGAAAGTGTAGGATTACTTACAGGTTTAATTGGCGCTTTCGCCAATTCTGAATCTGGTTTTAGTGAAGTGTTTATCAGGCTGTAGATGGGCAATAAGTAAAATACCGTAAGAGCAAACAACAAAAGATAAATACCCACTCTGCCTAAGTAAGAAAACCTTTTTTTTATAATACCTACTTCCCCCTCATTTTTACCACAAAAGGAACCGCTATAAGTGCTGACATTATGAACATCACGAAACCAATTGATGCCCCATCGGCAAATAGGTTTCTATTAAAGGTGATTCTCCACATATAAGTAGCCAGTATTTCGGAGGAGTATCCAGGTCCTCCACCTGTCGTCAGCCAAACTAAGTCAAACACGCGCAGAGAATACATTAATAATAAAAACAATATCGTAAAAGTAGGTATCTTCTGAAGAGGGATAATTATTCTCAGATATTTCTGAAATTGGGAGGCACCATCTACTTTCGCCGCCTCAATTATTTCCTGTTTTACTCCTGATATGCCAGCAAAATACACCAGGGTGGCAAAGCCGGAAAACTGCCATACATAAATAATTATCAAACCAAGCATAGACTGACTAGACGACGTTAACCAGGGCTGGGTGAAAAACCCCAGATTTAGAACGCGCAGCAGACTATTGATTGTCCCTGTCTTTGGAGCAAACATCCAGGCCCACATGGCGGCCGAGACGACGAAAGAGAATGAAAGCGGAATTAAGAAAATCAACCTGAATAATTTCTTGCCCTTTATCCCCATATCCAGCAGAATAGCGTTTATCAAACCGAGAGGAATAGTTATACCAATAAAAGCCACCGAAAGTAACAAAGTATTTAGTAGACCTTTTCGAAAAACCGAGTCCTGAGTGAATAATTCAATATAATTTTTCAGGCCGGTAAAATGGCCAAATCCTCCTAGACCTTCCCAGCTCATAGTTGAGGCCCATCCACTCCAACCAGCGAATGAATAAATAAATATAAGGACGAGCAGTATAGCTGGTATAAGAAATAATGTTATCTGAATAGGTTTTTTCACACTTTCCACCCGCTCAATTGAGAAGGTAGAATAGCAATAATATTGAGCGGGTGAAGGGTATTTCCACCCGCTCAATATTATTTAAATTCTACCAGGTTCGACCTACCAGTTTATCCCATTATAGGCTCTCGCGAAGTTTTTGATTCCTCTTTCGACATTGGGATTCTCGAAGTAGTTACTGAACATTCGCCCAAAAACATCTAACCAGGCCGATGGAGGCCCGGCAAATGCTGATTCTACAATGACAGTTTCAGGGTCCCTAAAATCAATCAAAATATCCTGTGAAATTTCGTCGTACATGTCGGTGAAAGCATCGGTTCTTGGTGGCGTAGCCCCTTTGATCGGATTAAAAACGGTCTCTGCTTCGACAGTCTTAAGCATCTGGAGCCACTTTTTTGCTGCCTTGGGATTAGGAGCTCCCTGTGGAAGGACGAAACAGTCGAAGTGCAGCGAGAACATTCCCTGGGTACCAGGAGTAGCCTGATAGTTAAAGTCTTCCATTGATTCCCAACCCACTGCATTAAAGTGGCCTTTTACCCAGTCTCCCATTTGGTAAAATACTGCCTTATCCTCGACCAATAAGTCCGCGGCTTGATCCCAGGTAAGTGACGCGTAGTCAGAATTTATATAACCGCTATCTATAATTTTTTTAATCGACGTTAAGGCTTCCTTTATCGCTTCGTCCTCGCCTGGATTTGCCTTTCCAGAATATAGTTTTTCCAAGTATTCCGGGCCACCATGAGGCGCAGCCAGCAAAAATGACTGAAAAACCTGGCTTGCTATCCAGAACTCCTGACCGGATCCGGCTCCGATTGCATAGGGGATGTAACCTGCTTCTTTGGCTTTCTCCATGGCCTGAAAGAGATCTTCCTGGCTTTTTATGGGCATATCGATGTTTAGCTCATCAACTAGTTTTTTGTTGTACCAGAGACAATTGTTCCTCATGATGTTTATCGGAATTCCATACTGGTGGCCGTCTATCGTTCCCATTTCCTTCACTTTCTCCGGTACCGGGAAATTTTCCCATAGTTCATCTATTGGCTGGAGTACTTCCACCCAGGACCCAAGCATACCACTGCCGTAAGTAATTTGGAAAGTATCGGGGGCATTACCCGCCATGATCATCGTTTTAATTTTTGAACGCATAATGCCACCCCCGCCTCCCGAGACAGGGTTTTCCACAATTTCAATATCGGGATAAACGGTATTATAAAGATCAAATAAAGCGTCTATGGCCTCTTTTTCACCGCCTGCCGTCCACCAATGATACAATTCCAACTTATCGTTGGCTTTCGCGTTTGCAGTAGCTGAAGAAATCAAAGGTGTCAGAGCCAATAAAATTGTCAAACTAATTATTAAAGTTTTAGAATTTGTCATAATAACCCCCTTAAAGAAACGTGTTATTAAAGAAAGACTAATGAAAAAAATATTATCAACAGACCAATCACCTCCTATGGATTACCAACTAATCCGAAAAAAACTTGTCGTAACTCTGAGGCTCACACAGCATCTCATTCAGTTGAGTGATAATAGAGCCTCTAGCACAGGCCATGCTGCTATTTTCTACTGTTTCAATACTTATCTCTTTTATGCATAGTTCTTTCGCTAGTTCCGACGAGAACGTTTTTGCCCGTTGAATAAGATTGCTTTTTATCTCGGGAAAGGCTTCCATATCTATTACCAATAGCGTTGGGTTAAACAGGAAGAATAAATCAGCAATTTTTTGATTCAGCCTCTGAGTAATTTCTTCAACTGCTTTCTCGGATTCTGAGTAGTTTTCGATTTTTGAGTTTACAAACTTATCCAAGCATATATTGTTACCACACTTGCACGGTGTAAATTTATCCTCAGACGAAATATCAACCGAAGTATGACCAAACTCGCCTGCGGAACCGTTCTTACCTTGTAATATATTTCCATTGTGGTAAATACTTCCACCTATATTCACGCGAGACTGGTATCCTCCACTCGATCTAACCGCCAAATATACAGCCACCAAATCAGGTATGTCTAATAAGTCCTCCTCGTCGAGCAAAGATAATAGCTCGCTGTCTACGTCGTTTTTGACAAATACAGGAATTTCGAATTCATTTTGGATTGGTGTTTGCAGGGGAACCATTTCGTCCGTGTCAAATCTAGTGAATGGTTTGAAAGAGCCCTCCCTTACAATGCCAGGTGCGCCCAAACCAATCGCTTTTAATTTAGAAAACGGAACTTTTTCTCTATTTACCAGAGACTTAATACCTTCTATTAATTCGGATGAAATATCAGGACAACTATCCTTCTGAACTTTTTCCATGTTCAAAAAGCTGCTTTTACTAGCCACCAAACGTTTGGAAAGGTCGAATAGTGCAATATTGAATTTAGGGATAGATAAATCTATGCCAATGAGGAAATAATTAGAACCTTCAAATTCATAGATCGAGGGTTTTCGCCCCACAGAGGTATCCTTCAAACCTCGTTTCCTAATTAAACCCTGCTGAAGCAACTTCTCCACCGCTTTAGTAACGGTGGGGATACTATAATCAGTAAATTCAGCAACTTTCTTTTTGGTGACGCCAGAATGATCCTGCAGGTAATCTAAAATTGAAGCTTTAAGATCATTGTGATGAGAAGCCATATCAGATTATCCTCTGTATTACTAATATTAAATCTTTTTTATTAAAATAGTTTTAATTGAAAAATTCTATTCAAATAGGCTTTATCCGTTAACTATTCCCCTTTTTTCGCCTATCATGGACCTGCTTATTTTTAATAGCTTAAACTTCATCTGGGTCATTATATTAAATTTATTTTATTATTTCAATTAAAAAACTTAATTAAAAAACTTAATTCTTTCACGACCATCAAACCGCCTACAGTTTAAATCTGTCGGCTTTGGAAGTAAGTAATTCCAGCAGTAGCTTAAACAGTGGTGCCTTCTCCTTCAAATGGAATAAACCTCTACGGAACCAGCTCTTTTTCTACCATCTCCCGTTCCAGGCTAGCACTCCTGCTAGCTTCCGTCCAACAGTCCTCCAGTTGGTAAGTTGGTCAACTGCTTTGTCGAAGCTTCCCTTCCGTCATGGGGGTGGGATCCGGTTTGAACGCTTCCATGTATCTGACAACCGACTTTACATCCACTGAGTTGGTCTTTATGAGATCGTTCTTTTTGAACTGAGCGATCCCGTTGGGGTTGATCATGGTTATCTCTATCTTCCCGATTAGGTCCAGCGAATTAAGAAACGAAAAGAGGTTTCTCCAGTAAATACCCGTGGACTCGATTCCCGCCTTGAGAGTAAGATCCTCAAATTCATTCCACAGTTTCCTGACCTTACTGGCAACCCAGGAAAAGCCCTTTTTGTCGTTAGTAAACCTCTGCTCCTGAATCTCTCACTTCCTGATCCAAAAAGTGGTGCATTGTTTCAGCAATCGTGTCAGACAAAAATCCGCCTTTAAAAACCTGTATTTTCTTTACGGAGCTAAGATAGGATGGGGAAATATTTTTAACAACTCGACCCTTTTGTTAAAAATATTCCTGTGAAAATTTGACGAATTTTCGTCTTATTTCCCTGGATTTTCCTGAACGACCGAGAATCTCCCAAACCCGCCATACTAACTATAGCCGGACGACAAAGAGCCGCTTAGAATGGCTTTGAGAGCTTATTAATTTGACCGATGACAGGTCGATTTAGTATATCACCGTATTTTCCGGGAAATACGGGAAATTCAACCGCTTTGCCGAGCTAAATTTCCCACTTTCTGAAATTTCCAGCGATGTGACCTCCGCGAGAAAATACTCATGAAGTTTCCCGCTAGAAATTACAGGTTCGGGAAGTTTATTTGCCCGATGAGTCAATTACCCCGCCCCAAGCTAC
>JAGXLB010000129.1 GCA_018334915.1 Candidatus Bipolaricaulota bacterium | reverse complement strand
TAATCTCTCTTGGCAATTCTTTTTTCGAAGAGAAGGATCTGGCGCTCTCTACAATTACGAACAGGCTGGCGGAATACATAGTCGCCCACGAGATCGCACACCAGTGGTTCGGGATAGGAGTGAGTGCGAACCTGAACTCCCAGAACTGGATCAGCGAGGCCTTTGCCGAGTACCTTGCCTTGCAGTACTTCCACAATAAGTACCCAGAATACGAACCCAACCTCTTTCAATTCGAGCGTGACGGATTGATCAGGAACGCAATTGAATCACAGCTGGGTTACGTAAATCTCCGAGCTCATACGTTTGAACTACCCTACATACTTAGCTTCCAGAAGGGTTTCGACGAAGCCATAATAAAACCGCTGGAAGAAGTAGAGTACTCAAACGAATACCAGACAAGAGTCTACAAGAAGGGCTACATGGTTTTGCGAACGCTGAGAGGAATAATCGGCAGGAAAAAGATGGAAGAATTTGTGAGAGCGGTATACGAAAAATACAAAACGGATATTATCGACGTGGAGTCCCTGGCCTCTGAGGCCAGGGAACTTGGAGAAGGTAAGATTCCTGATGACTTCTTTCAGGAATGGCTCTTTACTTCGGGCCACCTCGATTACGGTATAAAAGACCTATCAACGGAAAAACTGGAATCCGGCAGTTACTCCAGCGAGGTCATGGTGACTAAGTCCGGTTCCCTTAATACTCCGGTAAAACTCCGGGCAATTCTCACTTCAGGAAAAGAGGTCGAAAAAACTGTATCTCTTTCCAGGGGTGAGAAAACCGTCTCCTGGAAAACCAATCATAAGATAAAGAGAGTTACAATAGATCCGGAGAGCTTCGTAATGGATACGAACCGGCTCAACAACCACTTCCCGAGAAAGGTAGATATCTCCCTGGGAGAAAACAGACAGCCCCTGGACGCTTACTTTGTTCTGGTTGGGCCGGGCACCATTTCGGGGAGAACACCGAATAAATACGTCTGGTCAATCGGTCCGGGTATTGCTCAGGTCAGGGCTAACCTCAATAGAAACCTTACCCTGACCGGCGGGCTATCGCTGAAAGGCAATAGTATATCGGAACTAGACGTAAACGGCTGGGTTGAATCCAGGTTTGACTTCTGGTCGAATCCCGAAACGGGTTCCGCCAGTCAGTACTGGTCCCAGAATCGATCACTCAGCCTCAGGCTGGAGCGTATTACCGGCAAGAAAGGCAGGACGTACAACCTGCTGGGGATAGGAGCCAGCTTATCTCAGAGTGTTGCGGACAACTGGAATCTGGGTCTCGACTCCAGCCTCAGTCTGAAGGGGGATTCCAGGTTTTCCTTTTCGGCCCGGGAGACCGAACGGTTATTCCCGAACGTCTACCTCAACTTCTCCTCGAACCTGGGCTTCGGTCTCGGGGACCTTCCACCCTTTTTGAAATTCGACCTAACCGAGCTAAAAAGCTACGGGGAATGGTCAACCAGTACAACCGAAAACATGGGCTGGAAAAGATATTCCTACCCGGGAAATTACAAATTATTCGCAAAGGCCTCGCTGGACTTTCCAATCTCGAAGGACGAGAAACTTTTCATCGGAAATCTGGCTCTAATAACCCGGGTAAATCAGAGCCTATTTATCTCCGGAGGGGCTACCTGGAACACCGTAAACAATATCGGTCTCAATAACTTCAAGTTCGAAGGCGGGGGGGAACTGTCCGTTAATGGAAAGACCCTCGGTGGTTTGTTGCCCTTTGATTTAGCGGTTGGCTATGCTTATCATGGTCAGGATACGGGTAGACCTTACTTCACTTTTTCCCTTGGTTTTTAGGAGGAGCAATGGAAATTTCATATCGCTGGTTAGCTGATTTCCTAGATCTAGAGATATCGGAGCAGGCTGTCGAAGAATACGCCGAATTGCTAACGATGGCGGGAGCCGAGGTAGAGAGTGTAACGTACGTCAATCCTCCCTCGGAGCTGATCGTCGGAGAGGTAAGAGAACTCTCCCTTCATCCCGACGCCGACAACCTCTTTCTGGCCGAAGTCGACGTGGGAGACGATAGGGTTTCCACTATCACCGCAGCCGGAAATCTCCACGAAGGGGCACTGGTTCCAGTTATAACCGCCCCCGGCGAACTGCCGAACGGAGATCGGATAGACTCTCGGACTTTTAAAGGTGAAAAATCGGAAGCTATGCTGTGTTCTAAGGAGGAGCTGGGACTGGAAGAGAAATCTTCTGGCATCTGGATCCTGGACGAGTTCAGGTTTTCCCCGGGCGCCGATCTAATGAACGAACTTGAATACGACGATTATGTACTCGATTTCGAGATAACTTCGAATAGACCGGACCTGCTTAACGTTGAGGGGATAGCCAGGGAATTGTCCGTACTCACGGGGAAAACTTTAAATATTCCGGATCCTCAATTTGAACCGGACCGGTCAGCCGAAGTTAATGTTCAGATAGAGGATCCGTCCGACACTCCAAGGTACAGTGCTAGGACACTTTCTAACGTGGAAATAACTTCCTCACCTCCCAGGTTACAGCACCGCCTTGCAAAAACAGGTATGCGGCCCAAAAACAACGTAGTTGACGCGACAAACTACGCGTTGGCCGAACTGGGTCATCCGCTGCATCCATTCGATCTGGGCCGTATCAAGGGAAAAACGATTAAGATAAGGCGAGCAAAAGAAAAAGAGAAATTAACCACCCTGGATGGAGAGTCGAGAGACTTGAGTCAAGAAAACCTGGTCATAGCTGACGATAAAGATCCGATTGCACTGGCGGGTATAATGGGAGGACAGCTAACGGAGGTAACGTCCAGCACAAATAATGTTCTGCTGGAGGGTGCCTGCTTTGACGGAGCCAGAATTCGTCAATCTTCTGGGATTCTGGGTCTCACTACTGACGCTTCAAAAAGGTTCGAAAAGGGAATGGATCCGGGTAGCACGGAACGAGCAATAAACAGAGCTACGGAAATACTGGCAGACCAAAGATCATTCGAGGCCGGCTCGGAGATAGTAGATAAGTATCCGGCACCACCCAAACAAAAAGAAATCGTATTGCGCAAGGATAGGGCTGAATCCCTGATAGGAGTAGAACTGAAGGCCGACGAAATAGAACGTATATTAAACGGTCTTGGTATTGCCTCGACCAGGGAAAGTGAAAATAGCTTTTCGACCAGCCCTCCCTTGACCAGAGTGGATTTAAAAAGAGAAGTCGACTTGATTGAAGAGATAGCGCGAATTCATGGGTACGACAAAATCCCCGAAACTCCTCCCGAGTCAGGAAAGGTCAACCTGCATTCCTCAAAAGAAGAAAGAGTTACAGGCAGGGCAAAGACGATCCTTACCGGATTGGGCTTTTTCGAAGCCATCAGTTCCGGGTTTTCCACGGGAGAGGAACTAGGAGACAGAGACCTCGTGAGGTTGAAAAATCCCATGGGGGATAAACGGAGCAAGCTCCGGTCGGAAATTAATTCCGGACTGATCTCCCACGCCGAGCGCAACTTTCAGGAGGGGATCGATTCCATAAGACTATTCGAAATCGGGAAGGTATTCGAGTCCAGCGAAAGTACAACTAAGGAGACCAGCAAGCTTGGTCTCTTCCTCGGGGGAAGAAGGTACGAGGGGGTAGATCAAAAAGAGAGTTACAACTTCTGGGACCTTAAGGGAGCTCTGGAGGACTTTTTTGAATCTCTGTCCATTTCCGATTACCGGTTCGACCCGGGCGGCCCGGACTACCTTCATCCCGGCAGAAAATCCAGAATCCTCATTGCAGACGAACCAATAGGCTTCGCCGGTGAACTTCATCCCGATCTAACTGAAGGTTACGACCTGCCAGATAGAGTTTACCTTGGAGAGTTAAATTTCGTCAGGATTGTCAAATCAGTCAGATTCGAAAATAACTACGAAGAAATCCCAAAATTTCCTTCTTCCAAGCGTGACCTATCGCTAACCGTACCAGAAAAAATAAAAGAAAGTGAAATACGTGAGGTCATCGTTGATAGAACAAGGGTGGAGAGAGCTTACCTCTACGACCTTTACCAGGGAGAACAAATTGAAGAAGGGAAGAGGAGCCTGACCTACGAGATAACGTTCAGGGATCCGGAAAAGACCCTTAGTGACGAAGAGGTCGACGAGATAGTCGAGGAAATAAGGAACGAACTCGACCGAAAGGGAATCACTCTACGGGAGTAAATTTGGAAGCCTTCAACTCCGGAGGACCGGAAGAGACTGAAATAATTGGGGAAAAACTCGTTCAAAAGTACGGTGCAGATAGGATATTCTGTCTGTTTGGCCCCCTCGCCGCTGGAAAAACCACGCTGGTAAAGGGCCTGGCAAGAAAACTCGGAGTGAAAAAAACCATCGTATCACCTTCCTACGTATTGCTCAGGGAGTACGAAGGCGAATCTCCCCTGTTTCACCTGGACCTGTTCAGAATTCAGTCAAGTAAAGAATTCGTGGAGGCCGGGCTGGACGAGTACCTGCTGGAACCAGAGGGGATCGTGGCCATAGAATGGGCCGACCGAATAGAAGATATACTGCCCAGTAACAGGGTTGACGTGAACCTGGAACTGGCAGGCAAAGACAAACGAGTGATCAGAACCCGTTTGGTAACTTGATTAAATCCGTTAGCCCGAATATAATTTTCTTGCTAATTCGCCGAGGTGGCGGAACTGGCAGACGCGCATGGTTCAGGTCCATGTGGACATTTTTTAAGTCCGTGCGGGTTCAAATCCCGCCCTCGGCACCAGGATTTCTTCTTTCTTCCAACCGGGATTTCCCTTCCAGGTGGTCTATTAATTAAAATCTCGTTCTCCTATAATTAATTTACTACAGGGTGAAGTAAACATGACAAAACCAATCGTCTTGAAGAAGGGGGTCATAGTAGCCGGACACCCCAGGAGCGGGACGTCCCTCGCTTGCCAGCTAGTCGAAAGCAGCGGTGTTTCGTTTCCCAATGACTTCGAAGGAGATGAATACAACCAGGCAGGATACTACGAAATGGCTATAAGCAAAGAGGTCTCCAAGGAACTAATGAACGAGGCTATGACCGAAGAGAACACGAAAAAAATGAATGAGGTAATTAATCGATTGAACGAGCGCAAGGGCTGGAGCGGGTTGAAATTGGTCAGGGTGCCGGCGCTATTCTTCTATCGCCACGTCGCCGAGGAGCTCAAAATGGTGGGGATATTTAGAAAACCGGCAAACGTCAAGGCAAGTCTTTTTAAACGAGGCATCGGGGAATTTCCCGTCTCCTGGACGAAAAACGCAAATGCTTTAATAGCCGGATACGAAAATATAGAGCAGAGTATTCTAATAAGTTACGAGTCGCTTCTCGATAGAGAGCCTCATATAGAGGAAGGCTTTGAAAAAATCGGTCTCGACGTAGATTCTTCCTTAATCGATTCCGATCAACAGACCCAGCAGAATAGCCGAGTAATGGTAACTGAAACCGAACGCAGGCTTTACGAGCGACTGAAGGAACTGGAACGGGAAAGCTGTTCAAAAACAGGATCCCGCTGGCACAAGTTTAAAGTATAGATCTACTCCCAGCCTGGGGATTTAAGCAAGCTCCATGGACACAGCTGGGAAGTTATTCCAGTCTGGAAGATACCCTGAGCCACTTTCTAGGTACGTAGAGTTCGCCTTCTTTATCTTTAATTCCGTACTTTTCTAGAGCTGGAGCAACAGCATCTTTTAGGGCTATCTGAGCTTCCTCTACGGGGTAGCCGTGCAGGGCCCCCATCGCGTAATTTTTAAAACCACTAATATATTCCCACGCTTCCTGGTGCAGAGGGGCCGTTAACTCTTCTACCTCGCGGACGGTCAGTCCAGCTCGCTCAACCAATTCCCGGTAATGTTTTTTAGAAAGAAACTTGCTTGCCTCGGCCCTCGAATTGTCCTTACTTCTCTCAACTCCCTTCTCCCTGAGTAACTTAACGGCACGTTTGACTTTATATCTGTAAAACGACTTGGTTCCCTCGGGCCTCGCTCCTTCGTAAAACGCGGAATTGAAGAAAAACCATCCACCTTCTTCCAGGTTCCGGACTATCCGTGTCACCGCCTCCAGTTGTTCTCCTTCGGAGAGGTTATGAATGCCGTTACCCCAGACAGCCACGCTCACCTTATCTTCCAGACCCCCCATTTCCTGAATAGGAGCGTTAATTGAACTCAGAGATCTAACCGCAGAGGTTAACTTTTTTCTGGCCTGTTTTATAGCGCCCTCGGATTTATCGAGACAGATGACTTCCGGTTGCTCCCAGTCGCTAGGCAGTTCCTCCACAAATAGCTGGACCATCGTACCAATGCCAGTAGCTATATCCAGCAACCTCTCGACTTTCTCGACACCGGCATCAACTAAAGAAGCGATCCAGCTAACTATTATCTCCCGATTTACGTCTTTATACTCCTTCGTATCAGCAAATGGCTCGAAGTTGTACTCTTGGTCCCCCATAAAACACCCCAATGGGCTTCATCCGTAAGAGCCTGGGTTGTAACTAACCCACCTCTATGGCATCAACGGGGCACTGCTCCATGCCTTCTTCCGCGCAGTCTTTCAGGTCATCAGGAACTTCTCCCGACCTCTCATTGTCCCCTCTGTGATCTTCTACCAACCTTGAATTCCCGTCTTCATCCGATTCATAAACTTCTGGACAAGTATCGTAGCAAATACCGCAAGCTATACATGCTTCCTGGTCTATTTTGACTTCTACTGACATTACAAACCCTCCATAGAGTTGGTTTTATCAACAAAGTATAATTTAAGCAGGTAAGTTTTCAAACTGGGACCCGGGACTGGATAGACAAACTCATCCTTTCTCTATTAAATAAACGTGGGGCTAATTTTTATGCTATGCCACCGTTTTATCTCTCAACTCCTCTGCCATCTTACCTGGCTGCCCGGATTTTGTTTACTGCTATCCTTTAAAGTTAAATCATTTACCAGATAAGTTGGTAGAGGGAAGTTAAGGGCTAAACAATTTAGTACGGCTCTGATTAAAATCCGAGTCAAGAACCCCGCCCCAAAGTACGGGGCTTGAAAAAAACATATGAACAACAGTAATTTAAGGTTAACAACAGGAAGTTGACCCAGCACCCAATTGAGGAGACTAACCTGGCCAAATTAAACCAAACCTTTTCTCGTTGGCTTTGCCCAACAGGTTACGCGTACGATAACTTCACCAGGCTCCATATCTCAACTGGGTGCTGGAGGTAAACCAGCCGATTCCCCCCTGCAGTAATCTG
>JAGXLB010000128.1 GCA_018334915.1 Candidatus Bipolaricaulota bacterium | reverse complement strand
CTTCCATTAGAGTGAAGTCGAGATCCTGCAAGGCTTCGGTTCCGTCGGGGTAGGTTTTCGTTAACTTGGTAGTGTCGATTATACCGGACATTTGAATTAGATAAATTTTAACAATAAAAAAACTATTCCATTTATGACCAGCAACAGAAAAAATAACCTTAAAAGTCCTTTTAATTCAACACTTTTAATCTTTTCTACGTACTCCTCGAAGTTACCTGTTTCGAGATATGAGAAAAACTGAGCAATCACGACAAGGCTTACTGCGATCAGGATTCCCGGTAAGCTAATTTGGAGTCACCTCCCTTGGTTTTACTCTTGCCTAGACATAAATTTTTCCCATAAAGGTTGCTGGTGAGTGTTTTCCCCAGCGCTCGGCAATCGATACAGCCATACCTAAACTCACAGTGTCGACACTTCTCTACTTTCGATAAATTTAACCTCCAGTGTTCAAAGATGCCGTTTGATTCAAACATTCTGCTTATAGCACGGGAATCCCTGATATTGATCAGTGCTTCGCTGGGTAAAAACGGACAACTGGATAAACTGCCATCCATTTCTAGCGAAATACTCTTGTCAAGACAAGGATGGAAAAGCTTATTATGAAGAAAAAGGTCTGGGGTTACTCTAAAAAGTTGTGGGACGAGGATTTCATAAACTTTTTTGCTTAGAAAAGGTCCATTATTCATAATGACGCTTTGTTGAGTCTGTATCCCTTCTTTAAGTAAGAAGTTATTCTTTAAGTTCTCGACTGCATCTATGCAATTGCCTTCGGCAAAATAGGTCAAAGTGACAGTAAACTCAACTCCTTTATTCATTAATCTTTTTCCTATTGTTACCAATTTTTCTTTTGTAATCCCTTTATTTTGGCGAGAGAAAAAAGTAATTATAGGGTGCACATTATATTTGCGAAAGATATCAACTGGAGCATGGTTAAGTAGAGTTCCGTTTGTGATAAAAGAAATCTCTCGGGAAAACCCCTTGTTGCGACAAAATTCAATCATAGTTATTAACCGGTCTCTTTTTAAAAGCGGGTCCCCTCCGTGGAAAACGATTGTATCTAAAGGCATCTGCGTAAGCTTGGTTAAAAAGTTAAAGACCATGTCAGAATTAAAGTTAACTTCCCTATCTTTTACATCCTTTCTGGTACACGATAAACAAGAATATAGCCGTGGAAAACTGCAGTATTTGCATTCAGATTTGCAATCATTTGTTAACCTAACAAAAGCCTGGGAGATTCTAGTTGGCCCCACTGAGGTATTTCTGGATTTGGCCCACCCTTTTTTAAAATTCTCAATATAGGTCGGCGTGCGGTAAAACTTTCCCATGTCTCTATCAGCTATATTTTTTAAACTGTCTTTTACCGTTGATGCTTTTATCCCTAGAGCTCTGACTATCTTCATAATTGTTTTATTTTGTTGAGCTGTCTCCAGTATCGCCGATTTTTTTGGGGTCAGATGTATTATATCACCAGTGCCTAAGTTATAGATGGCGGATCTATTCTTTCCTTTGATAAGGGGGGCCGAACCATTTAATCGAAAGTATTTTTCATCCTTACTGGATAATTTCATTTACGCCCCTATCGCATTGAATGTCTTGGTTAGAATGACCCGATACTCCGATTATTCTTGTCTCATCTAGGCCATTTTCAAGTTTTGTCCACAATTCCTCAAATTTAGTCTTAAAATCTCTCTTTAACTTGACACACAAGTCTGGCGGTGACCTTTTATACGCATCCTTGCCCGCAAAAGTGGCCATACAAACAGAGCACAACCTGGTTATACTGCATTCTGAACATTCAGGAAAGATGTTTGATTTATAGGTTTTCAAACGATCGACTACTTTTGCTATATTTAGTCCTTGTTCTACATTGCCAATAGGAAACTGATCGTTGACCTTCTCACAAGCATGAAAACTTCCATCTGGGTTTACTGAAATCTTTTGACCCGGAATACAGGTCGCAGTATATTTTAAAGGATGGGGGTGCTTTATACGTTGTGGTCTCATAAGTATATTTTTATAGCTAAAACCAAACATTTTGTCTAGCAGAATAGAGACTTCACTCTCTCCAGCCAATTCACTGAAATACGTCTCCTTTAAATTTTCGCGTTGTTTAGAAAACTTTTCTTTTTGGTGCTCACTATATCTATCATACCAATTGGAAAAACTGGCAGAAACCGGGGAAAGTCGAAGTAGTGGAGGAAGCGTCTCCTTATGCTCCTCGAAAAATAAACTGAGGTCTTCCAGATCAGTTCCGTGATCATAACAGGCCAAAATACCACACCCTCTTTTATCATAAGTAGGATGTTTTTCTCTCAACATTTGTAAGTTTTCCCATATTTCACCAAAAGTACCTTTGCCAGTAGGGAAAACTCTTAACCTGTTGTGTTCGGATTGTGGTCCATTAAGTGATATACTGAGGAAAAAATTATGTTTAGCAAAGAAGTCTATTATCGTTTCAGATAGAAGTACACCATTAGTTGTGATGTTGAAGGTAATATTACCTGAATACTTCCCGTTTGAGAAACTAACAACTTCTTTTATCAGCTCGAAATTTAATAAAGGTTCTCCCCCATAAAAGCTGATTGTCGGGCTTAATGAGGGGTTAACTTGCTTCACCTGCCTGAATCCACGGAAGTACTTTTTGATAGCCTTTTTTGCTGTATCGACTGTCATATAGTCCCCTTTTAGGGTGGGCATATTTTCGTATTTTTCTTCTGAATAAACGCAATATTTGCATCTCAAATTACAATCTCTGGTAACTACCAAAACAAGCTGGTGAAAACCTTGAGACCTGTCTATCAGGGCGTCATGTACAGAAGAGCAGTCTAATTTCATTTCAGGTGATATATCTTCTGCTTCGGAATACGTAGGGGTCTGTTCTGGCTGAGCTTGCTTATTAAGATTTGAGTGAGGTATTACGCAACCCGAACAATCGTTGTAAAAATAACGAGACTCATTTTCTGTACAAAAGCCAAAACCGTGATTATCCAACCTCACACCTCCTAAGTTAATTCCCAAAAAACTTAAAATTAAAAAGGATTATTCAAATAGCACTACCCCTTTCCCCCATGGGGTGATATGTTAAGCGCGAATCATGGCTTCTGAACAGCGATTTTTTGATTACTCTTTTCATGTAATCCCCAGTGGTATTATCCGTGATTTTGATCAAAAAAAGGGGGGCTTCTCCAGAGTAGTTTTCTATAGCCTCCTTTAAATCCTTATGTAAACAGTTAATTTGCCTACTCTTCGTTAATAGCTACGTGAGCAGCGACACTGACTATTACATCAGCTGGGCCGGGACCATCGCCTACACAGCCTGCTAAACACGCTGCAGTACAAGCAACGGCACATAACCAACCCTCTGGTTCGGCGCCATCATTATTCGCTATAGTCATTTGATTCACCTCCCATTTATCTAGTTACCCCCTTTTTTTATGTCTATACTGTAATTAGGTTAATTACAATGTTCTTAATCAAGGGAAATATTCAACTAGTTTAAGAAAATAGTTGAGCCAGGATCAAGAAGCCTGGAAGGGTATAACACATAGGATTTCTAACCTATGGGGATTTCCCATCCTTTCACTCTGTAATAGCTAATGGTGACTTTTAGATTATTGAACGTTTAATTGCCTACCTGTTTATGTTAAAAACAACTATGTGAAATTTCTCATAGAAGTTCCTCAGGAGGCAAGAATGAATGCGGAATTCCTGGATCGTTTGAATTGCAGCCTGGAGTGTTCTAACTGTGCAATGAATCAAAGGAAAGTGCAGGAAGTACTTACTAAAACAGAACACACAACAGAACTGTCATACGACAAGTATGAGAAAATATTTAAAAGCGGGGAGCCCATTGTCGGCTTTTACATAGTTTGTGAAGGTATTCTAAGAGAGATTTCTCCCACTGTGACTGACCAAGAGGTAACTTTGAGAGTCTTTAAAAAGGGAGATATGTTATTCAGCGATTCATTTTTCGCCGGAAAGGAATGCTATTCCACTACCAGTGAATGTGTTATAGCTGCAGAGGTAATCTTTATACACAAAGGTGTGTTACCGAGTCTAATGAGGTCTGCGGGAAAGACAATTGGGCAGAAGATTGCGCAGAATATAGTAGATCTTAGAGAAAGTTTAGAAATATCATTTCATCCCATTTTAAATCAATTAACTTACTGGTTAATAAAACTAACACAAAATTTACCCAGTAGCTGCTCTATCTCAGGCAAAAGGTTAGCAAGGATAATCGGTTGTTCTTCCGCAACTATATCGGACAAACTGGGCTGCTTGGAAGAAAGAGATCTGGTTATAAGGGATGGAAAAGAAATCACTGTCCCGAATAACCGTAAATTGCTGGAGAGAGTAATGGAAACCAGTAACCTGAAGCGACCTCTCGAGAGTTACCTCGAAGATTGAATACATAAACCTGTCGGAAATCACAAATTAAAAAGTCTTACAAGCCATCTATTCAAGTCGTCGGCCTAAGCTTTGCTTATTGCCTTATTTTCCGGTTTTACCTAAAATCGCTCTAATTATGATCACCGAACAACGTCAAGCACTACGTCGTCTCGGTATCCGACCCTACGACAAAACCATCCGTAACCAGCCTGGAGCCTGGTTGAAGGCTGAGTTCGGTCCCGGCACCCACTACCCGGTGGTAGTCTCCGTCCTGATAAGGAACCTGATCTGGCAGGCAAAGGGAAGAATAGAATCCGGTAAGAGGCCACCGATAGAGAAGCTGATCCGCTCCTTCTGGTACTCCGATGTCAAACCCACCCTGGAACGTGCCGACTCCCTGAGCAGTGAGTTTGACCAGTACGAAGTGGTAATAGATCAACTGGCTCACCTGGTACGCGGTGAGGATTTGATGCGCTACAAGGATTTAGGCTTTGGCGATGCCAGCCGTGAGTACCGCAAGATAGGAAGTGAGTCGGAAGTAATTCTAATTGCCGAAAAAGAAGGCGATTGGCCCATACTGCGTGAGATCCACGAAACCACCGTAGTCACGATACTTGCTTTCGGCGGACAGCCTTCAAACCTGACTGCCGAGTACTTCGTCGATGACTTACGGGAAAGAGATGTTAACCTGCAGAAGAACTTCTACCTTTTCTCCGTTACCGATTACGACCCGGCGGGCTGGATAGTAAGAGACGCCTTCATCTCCGATCTTAACTTCTACGGCTTGAGCCGTATCGAACATACACCACTGGTCAGCCCGAAACAATTAACCGAAGAAGAGATAGAGCAGAACAAGTACAGGTTACCCGGAGGAGCGGGGAGTAAGATAAACAGAAAGTGGGCAAAGAAAGGAGGCGGAATAGACAGAGAGTTTTAGGCTTCGAGGCAGACGCCATTCCGCCACCCAGAATGAAGACGATAATCAGAAAAAACATAGAACCCTATATTTCCACCACTCCCCTGGTAAGGCAGAGACGACAGATGGGCACAGTGGCTGATGCTTTGGACAGCTGGGCGCTTGCCAGGATAAGAGGAGGATTGTCAACGAATGAGTGAAGAAGAATCGGTAATAGTTCGGACCAACCTGAAAGAAAAGATAGCAAACAGAACGGACCTAAGAAGTGGTAAGGAAGCAGTAGACAACCTGATAAGGGTACTCGATGAGCTGGCGGTTGAGCTAGTCGATGCCGCCGGTAACTCAGCCCGGGAGGACGATAGGAAGACGGTATTGAGACGTGACGTGGTTGATGCGGAACGTGTGGTACTCGAGGAAACTGCACCACAAGTGGATGAGATAGTCGACCCCATTGCTTCCCTCTCCGCTGAAGACATGTTGAAACTTGCGAAGCAATAAGAGCCCAAAGAGATCAAGAGGAAGAATGAACCAGGGCGAGATGGTTGAACGGTTAGCCTGGGAGTTCAACCTACCTAAGGCTGAGTGCAGACGGATCCTCAAGTTCTTCCTGGAGGAGATGAAGAAGGACCTGATGGTCGGAGAGCGTGTCTACTTTCGTGGTTTCGGTTCCTTTGAAAAAGTAAAAAGAGAAGAACGGGAAGTCCGGCATCCCGGGACTGGAGAGATGATGACTATTCCGGAGCATTTCACCGTCAAGTTTAACCCTTCGGAGGAGTTGGAGGAGATGGTTGATCAGGAGGGGTAGCGGTATTTTATAAAACTTGTAGTGAGTTGGGTTTGTATAATTCTTTTTAAGGAGGCGAAAGCAATGTATAAAAAATCCGTTATAGTGGTATTGGTCTTCGCTTTTATTTTCTCAGCTATATATGCCTTACCCACTAGCTCTTACGCTGAGGATAAAACAAAAGCTTATAAGAATATTTATTTTGGTATTACTACAATCGAATATGCTCAGGCTATATTAGAGGACGAAGACATACACCCTAATTCCGTGGAAGAAGCAGGTGAAGATAAAGAATCTTGGATTGGTTCCGACTGGGATTGGTTTGATGTTTATGTAGGCTCAGATGCTTGGGTTTATCTGGGTGATACCAAATATGAGTTAATTGCTCAATTCTACGGTGACAAAACACATCCTTCTTACAACTTTAAGCTGGGAGAATTGGGTAAGTTACTCTTTCATGGACCCTTAGAGTCATATTTTAATATAGATAAGGTGATTGAAGAGAGAGAATATCTGGTAGATGTAATCACAAAAAGATATGGAACTCCCTCAGAAGTAAAAGAGATTAAGCCTATTGAAATTGGTAAATGGCAAACCGAATTCACTCATAGCTGGTATAGCGAAGAAGTAAATCAAAATAAGCGCATAAAGATCGGAATTCAATGCACCGAGAATTTCTATTTTGCAACAATGTCTATAGAAGATCCTGATTTGGTAGCAAAGAAAAGTGAGGATGGAGGAAATAAAAAGGAAAATATAGAAAGCGAAGCAGAGGATTTCTAGCTATTTTTAGCGAGTTACAACATACAAAAAGGCTGAGTTCAGCCTCCGCTCCGGCCGTTAGTTACCCTGAGCTCCGCTAGTTTATCCGAACAAGCCTGCTGCACAGAAAATCCGACATTCTCAGACAGAAGAGATGATTGCAGCTGAATATTATAGCGTCAAGTTAACCCAACAAGGAAGTTGGAGAAGATGATTGATTGGGGAAGGTAGCAGCTTTTTATAAAATCATTTATCGGGTATAAGTTATTACTAATAAAAAGGAGGCAACATGAAAAAGAGCGTAGTTTTGATCGGCTTTTTGGTCGTGGTTATGGTATTTGCTCAAACCCTAATTGGTGCATCTTCCAAGCCGGAGGATTTGCTTAGAGATCAAG
>JAGXLB010000016.1 GCA_018334915.1 Candidatus Bipolaricaulota bacterium | reverse complement strand
GGAGAAACACGAACTGGGCACGGAGGTAAAAGCAGTTACCTATCAGGGGCTGGAGATAAATCAGGCTGAGGACGGCTGGCGGTGCAGGTTCGTGGTCGACGTTTAAAGATACTACTATTTTTCGACTTAGAAATCATTCTAACTCAGTTCTTCTACCACTATTCGGAAAAAAGATGAAGGTCACAAGAAATCACTATATTTTTTAATTCAAGCCTCCTGCCTATTACCTGGCTGCCGGGATTTAGTCTACTGGTAGAATTTTAAGGTTAAATCAGTTGCCAGGTAATAGGCAGGAGGCACAGGAGTACAAAACAGTGATGTATAGGGATGGTGAAAGAACTGAGTCTAATAATATTTCACTTTTATCATTAAGATGTTACTCACTGTTTGATAAAGCCGCAGGTAAGTTTTCCAGCGAAAGAATTGTTCTTTCAGGGAGCTAAATGTCGGATCTCGGACTCACTCTCCACCCTTTCTTATTTTGGGGCGACAAAAAGGGCTCCGGGCCGAGAAAATTCCAGCGACGCGGCGCATATGTCTGACCGAACCAGCACCCAGTTGAGTTTTGTTACCTGGTTAAGGTCAATAACAGAGGATATAGGTTGGCTACCTGTAATGTATACAGTTCGTGAATCAAACCAGGTATTAGTACTCAACTGGGTGCTGGTGAGGGATATTTCCATAACAGAGAGAGATTAAATGTTTATGGGTAATACTTCCTGTAAATAAGAACCACCGTCGTGAAGGCACCAGTTTGAGCACGCGAGTCGGAAATTTCTCGGCCCGGAAGCCCGGAGGTCCTGTCGGCCGGGCACGGGGGCCCGATCTGCTTTGGGTTAGTTAAAGGATAGAGCCTTGCCCCACAGCTTCGACCGAAAGGAATTTTCCTGAACGGTAGTAACCATGCTAAAAAAAGATTACTGAATTAGTTACTATAAAAGGGGTTAAATTATGAATGAAAGAAAATACGAACTTAATAAAATCGACGAATACACCTGGGAAGTCCCGAAAACGGGTAATATGAGAGTCCCCGGGCAACTATTCGTGGACGAGGATACGGCAAGAGGACTGGTTGACGAAGCCCGAGGAGGAGCTGACTGGAACGCCCTGGATCAGGTCATCAACGTTGCCTCTCTTCCAGGAATAGTAAAAACTTCAATCGGGTTGGCTGACATTCACCCGGGTTACGGCTTTCCCATAGGAGGAGTCGCCGCTTTCGAAAAGGATAAGGGAGTAGCCGTAGCCGGTGGCGTCGGATTCGATATAAATTGCGGTGTCCGGTTGCTAAAAACGCCATTAAACACAAGGGAACTTGAGAAATCGAAAGAAAGAATCGCCGACGACCTCTACGAGAATGTACCCGCCGGACTGGGGTCGGAAGGCGAGATTGACCTTTCGGTCGACGAAATCAACCACGCCCTGATTGAAGGAGCGCAGTTCTCAATAGACAGGGGCTATGGGTTTGAGGCGGATCGTGAATTTATCGAAGAGACAGGAAAGATTGACGGAGCCAACCCCGAATACGTAAGCCGGAGAGCCAAACAAAGACAGTTCAAACAGATTGGAACGCTGGGCTCCGGAAATCACTATTTAGAAATCCAGACAGTCGAGAAAATATACGAACCGGAGGCAGCCAGAGCCTTTGGACTATCGGAGGGTCAAGTGCTAGTTGCAATTCACACGGGATCCAGAGCCCTGGGCCACCAGATAGGCCAGGATTATTTGAAAAAGCTCGAAGAAGCGAGCAAAAAATACGACCTACCGATAATGGAAAAAGAGCTAGTCTCAGCTCCGATAGACAGCCCGGAAGGTCAAAAATACCTAAGTGCAATGCGCTGCGGTATCAATTGCGCCTTTGCCAATCGTCAGGCACTTTCGGGGCTGGCGAGACAGTCTCTTAAACGCTCTATTGGATTGAAACCACGCGACGTTAAAACTGTCTACGAAGTCGGACACAACACGGCAAAGTTCGAGCACCACGAAACCAAAGGAGAGGACAAAGAGCTTCTAGTTCACAGAAAGGGATCCACAAGGGCATTCGGGCCTGGCAGGGAAGAACTACCAGAAGCTTACAGAGACAGGGGAGCACCCTTGCTTGTAGGAGGAACTATGGGCACCGCTTCTTATATCCTCCGAGGTTCCGAAAAGTCGATGAATGAGACGTTCGGCAGCGGTATCCACGGTGCGGGCAGGTCGATGTCCAGGAAGAAGGCTAAATCCAAGTTCTGGGGAGAAGACGTGGAAAAAAGACTAAACAAAGAAGGAATAACAATTCGCACTCATTCCTATCCCGGTCTTGCCGAGGAAGCACCGGGAGCTTACAAGGACGTGGACCAAGTCGTCTCCTCGGTTCACCAGAGCGGACTTACACCCGCGGTGGCCAAACTTAAGCCTCAAATAGTACTCAAAGGTTAACCCAACTTTTCACCAAAGCTCGCCTATTACACCCCAAGCTACCACCGGGAATCAACTGACTGGCTTGCTTCAGCAACGATCCGACAAAAACCAGACGGGCTTAGATAGAGCGAACCTCGATACTTGCACCTTCTTTTTCAGCTTTCTCTATTTTCTTTGCCTGGGGGGATCCTCTGTCCAGCTTTATCCTTCCCTGCTTGGATACTGCACCAGAGAAGACCCTCTTGCCGTTCACGGATATCTCCACTTCTTTCTCCCGAAGGGAGGAATTAAAGTTCAATATCAGGTACTCGTCCGTCTCTTTTATCTTTAAAGTTCGTTCCTCAGACGACCGCTCCTGGAAACTTCGAACGTCTATACTGAGGCCTAATTTATCCTCAAGTGCGTCGATTTTCTCCCCACCTCGACCAAGGACTGCCGGAACGTGGTTATCAGCCACGTATATTGCGATCTTGTTGTCGGACTTTATCTCCAGGTCGAATTTAAAGTTAAATTCATTGCCGAGATAGTATTCCAGTTCCCGTCGGGCAAGCTTCCAGATGGGCTTGTCTTCCGAACCCTCAACTCCCATCACGACGACCTGCTCACCAAAAGTGTACATCTCGTAGGCAAGATTACCGCTATCGAAATCCCTCACCTCTATTACTGGGCGGGCAAGATCCCCCTGTTCCATTCCGGACGGGGTTTTTACGGTAAGCTCAACGTCAAAAACCTGTTTAATATCTCCTCCGTCGACGTGAACAACAGTATCAACTATCTGCGGTATCATACCCAATTCAACTCTGCCGATCAGCCGCTGTAGCGAATCTATCGCCTTGGTAGCGTGAACGACGCCTACGAGTCCAACTCCCGACATGCGAAGGTCGGCAAAAACCTCGAAATCGGCCGTCTGCCGCATCTCGTCGAAAATAGTGTAGTCAGGTCGGGTCAGCAAAAGTACTTCAGCGGTATTTGCCATTTCGCCGTCCAGGTCTCTGTACTGACTTATCTCGGGAGACACGTCCAGGTCACGGGGTTTCTCCATAGTCTTCACTATCCATCCGGAAGTTCGAAGAAATTCTGATAAAGCCTGCACCAGAGTAGATTTACCCATGCCTGGAGCACCCGAGACGACTACTCCCCGGTGGGACTCATTTAACCTCTCTTCCAGGAGATCAGAATAGGAATAATCACCTATTTCGGTCTTTTTTACTGGCCTGGTGGCGGTTATTTCGACGGCATCCGAGAACGGAGGTTTGGCAATAGCAATTCTCAGGTCGGCAAGTTGAACCACCGACGCACCGCCAGAATCCATCTCAATAAACCCGGATGGATGGGTGTCAGCGACTTCGACTATCTCCTCGGCAAATCGCTCGAGCTTCTCAGCGCTCAACTTTTCCTCGCCTGTGGGCTGGAGGTTCATGCTGCCCGGGGTCCCCTTTTTAGCCTTAGGTACGGTGCCCGACCTCAGGTGAACGGACATCGTCTGGTCGTCAAAGTATTCGAGTAAGCCCAGTCTATTTAAACTGAGCGTCGTAGTTTCTTCCTCGGGCTCGTCAAGGATTACCGAGATACCTTTGCTCTCTCCTACAGTGGCCTGAATTTTGTCGCTTGTGACGAGCGTTGCACCTTCTTTCTCCGCCAGATCCCTAATCATGGCATTTATCTCGTCAGAATCCCCGGGATCCAGTTCCGACCTAGCCGGCCTCTGGCCTTTAAATTCAAGTTCGACTCGGTCTTTTTCACATCTCTCTCTGAGTCTTTCCAGCTCGTTCAACCCCTTGTACCCCGTTTCTTTTCCCTTGGACGCCTTAGCTTCCAGCTCTGCAACAACTGCCTCGGGTACTATGATCTTCGCCCCGTCTATCTTTTCTTCAGCAAGCAGGTCAGTTACCCTGCCGTCCACGATAACGCTCGTATCAAGTACGTACTTTTCTTTAGCTGTACTCATTTCCTTATCTCTCCGTGTGTTTTCATATAATTAATCCCGTCGTCTTCAGGTGGGAGCATTTAACCGAAAGAATCAGTCAATCGAAGACAGAACAAGTTTTGCCAATCTTTCGGCATTGTGCTTAACCGTCCTTTTTCCTTCTAATTCAACAGTATCGACCAAATTATCAAGCAGCGGCTTAACTCCGTATTCATTATCGTCAACTAAATCCGGCTCGACAAGCTCTGCTCCTTCCCGTGCGTACCTATCCAGCAACTCCTGGTTTACCTTTCCAACATTGACCACAACGTAATCCAGGCTAGAAAAGTTTAAATAAGACTCCAGTACTCTCAGATGATCGGTCACGGAAAAGCCGTCAGTCTCTCCTGGCTCCGTCATAATATTAGCGACGTAAAATTTCTTCCCTGAAGACTCCTCGATGGCCTTTCCCACCCGATTAACCAGCAAGTTCGGGATCAAGGAGGTAAACAAACTTCCCGGACCTAGCACGATAACGTCGGCAGACCTTATCTCCTCTATTGCAGGCTGATACGGTGGGGCTTCTTCTTCCAGCTCGAGTTTTTCTATTCTCTCGGGGTTATCGGACAGGCTGCTTTCGCCGGAAACCACTTCGCCTCCTTCAAGACGGGCAACCAGGTTCGTATTTTTCAGCGTGGATGGGATCACCCTTCCTCTAATGTTTAGCAGCTTGCTGGTCTCTTCTATGGCCCTATCAAAGCTTCCTTCGATCTGTTCCACACCGGCAATTATCAAATTCCCGAGGGAATGTCCTTCCAGTTCGGACCCATTTTCAAACCGATGCTGAAATATCTTACTCATCCGGGACTCGTCATCAGCAAGAGCAATCAGACAGTTTCTGATATCACCCGGTGGAAGCATGTCCATTTCACGCCTTAACCTGCCCGAACTGCCACCGTCGTCCATAACAGTCACAACCGCGGTTATATTTGAGGTATATTGCTTTAGCCCCCTCAACAGGACGGACAGACCGGTCCCACCACCAATCGTCACGACTTTTGGACCTCTGTCCAGTAGCCTGCTTTTCAAAATCAGATTTGAAGGAGGATTATTTAGAAAATCCAGGGGGGCGGTTACGGATAAAGCAAGTCGACTCACGGCCCAGACCAAGCCAAGAAACCCTCCTAAGAGGGCAACTGCGGCAGTCAGATAGTAGTAGACAGGACTGGAAGAAAGAAGGTCGTAAAGACCACCGATTCTTTTTCCGCCAATTAGTAAAATCAACGAAAAACCAACCATCAGGCCGGAGAAGATCCCAAGTAACCCCCAGCGCTTGATCCTCATCCCGGGATATAACCATTTTGAAAGCTTATTCCAGTTCATCGGATTCACACTAACCCCTTGGGGTCAATTTCACGTCCATTACTTCTTCGTACTCGTCTAATTTCTCCAGAAGCTTCTTATTTGCCTCCACACGAAAATCTTTACCCGCCTTAACAACCATGGAACTATCGGTCTGGTCATCAGTAAGTATGAAGTAGACAGGCGTGTCACCCTCTCCAGGTAGATCCCGAATCTCATCCAGAGTTTCTTCCGAAATCAGGTTTGCGTTTAGAACTATCTTCATCTCCGTCTCTACTTCCGACCAGGCTCGCTCGATGGGGAACACTTCTTGTATAATTAGCTGCCTATCACCGTCTCTTTCCCCCACCTCAGCTTTTATCAACAATATGTTGTCAGTTACCAGATATGAAGCTGACTCGTCAAATACGTTGGGGAAAGCCACCAACTCCTGCTCTCCGAACCCGTCGGAGAGTGTAATGAAAGCCATTGGATCCCCGTTTCTCGTACTTATCTGGTTCATTTCACTTATTCTCCCCGCCAACCACGTAGAACCGTTAAGCCCGACATCGTCCAGTTTATCCAGCTGGCAGCAGGAGAAAGAATTGAGTTCAAATCTATGTTCTTCCAGGGGATCGCCGGAAATATATACACCAAGAAATTCTTTCTCAAGCTTGAGCTTCTCTCCCCGGGAGAACTCTTCCATCGCTTCTTTCGAAGTATTGTCTTCCTGGAACGATATTCCCTGGTCGAAGAAAGACCGCTGGCCGCTCCTCTGCTGATCGGCCGATATACCACTTACCTCAAGGCCTTTATCCATCTGGGAGAGGAGGTATTTTCGAGTCCCGAACTCGTCCAGTGCACCTACCTTTATAAGGCTTTCAAGCGACTCTTTATTCAGGTCTCCCCCAATACGCTGACAGAATCCCAGAAAAGAAGAATAACCTTCGTCCCGTTTCTCCACGACGGATCTGGCAGGTTTTGATCCTACGTATTTTACCGCCTCCAGACCGAACCTAATATTTCCGTCTTCCGTTGGAGTAAAGCCGAGCAGGCTTTCGTTAACAGAGGGGGGCAGGACTTCTATTCCCATCTCGTTGCAGTCCTTGATGTACTTTTCTACTTTGTCCTCGTTTCCACCCACGGACGTAAGTAGGCTGGCCATGTAGGAAGCAGGGTAATTGGCCTTGAGCCAGGCAGTCCAGTATGAGATCCGGGCGTAAGCTGTTGAGTGAGACTTGTTGAATCCGTAGCGGGAAAATTTGTCAATATCGGCAAAGAGATCATTTGCCTTCTTTTTCTTAATACCGTTGTCCACACAGCCCTGAACGAACTTTTCCTTGAGTTGATTCATCACTTTCTTCTTTTTCTTACCCATCGCAACCCGAAGAGTATCCGCCTCCGGAAGCGAGAATCCGGCTAACTCCTGGGCCATCTGCATTATCTGTTCCTGATAAATCGGCAGTCCGTAAGTTCCATCCAGAACGTCTTCCAGTTCCGGGTGGGGATAGGTTACTTCCTGTCTTCCGTGCTTACGCTTGATGTAGTCCTCCGTCATCCCGCTTTCCAGCGGTCCAGGACGGTACAGTGCGTTTGCCGCTACGATATCCTCGAACTCTTCGGGCTCGAGGCGCTTCATCAGTCCCTGCATTCCCTCGCTTTCCAGCTGGAAAACTCCAATCGACCTTCCCTCTCTCAACAACTCATATGTCGCTTCGTCTCGGTCCGGAATATCTTCAATGGAGAGAGATTCATCCTCGACCTCCTCTATCAGATCAAAGGTATTTTCGATAATAGTCAGGTTCCTGAGGCCAAGGAAGTCCATCTTGAGCAAGCCAATATTCTCCAGCACGTCCATATCGTACTGGGTAACGACTTCTCCATCGCTCAACCTTTGCAGGGGCGTATAGTTCGTCAATTCACCCGGCGCAATGACTACCCCCGCCGCGTGCGTAGATGCGTTTCTCATCAGACCTTCCAGCTTACTGGCCACTTCAAACAACCTGCCGTACGTCTCGCTTGCTTTAGATTTTTCCTTTAACTCAGAAACGCTCTCAAGGGCTTCGTCGAGCGAGCTGCCACGCGGTATCGCTTTGGCGATTTCATCGGCATCGTTGTAAGGAATGTCCAGAACTCGGGCCACATCCCTGATAGCACTCCTCGCCGCCATAGTATCGAAGGTACATATTTGGGCAACCTGGTTTTCCCCGTATTTATCGACGACGTACTTGATAACCTCGTCTCTACCATCCATACAAAAATCAATATCTATATCGGGCATGCTTACCCGTCCCGGATTGAGAAAACGCTCAAACAGGAGATCGTGTTCCAGAGGATCAATGTCCGTAATTCCCAGGGTATATGCAACGACGCTCGAAGCAGCCGATCCGCGACCCGGACCCACGGGAATCTCGTTCTCTCTGGCAAATTCAATAAAGTCCCTGACAATTAAGAAGTAGGTCGGGTAACCCATGTCGTCGATTATATCGAGTTCGTGATCTATCCGGTCTTCTATTTCCTCCGTTATTTCGCCCCAGCGGTCCCTCGCACCTTCCTCTACCAGTTCCCTTAGGTAAGCCAGCGAAGATTTGTAACCGTCCGGCACTTCAAATGGAGGCAGCAGATAATCGTCGCCGAAGTCGAGGTCAATTTCGCATCGGGAAGCTATCTCGACGGTATTTTCCAGAGCCTCGGGAACGTGGGAAAAACGTTCCTCCATCTCCTTCGGAGATTTCAGGTAGTACTCTTCTCCTTCGTACCTCATCCTGTCCTCGTCGGTGATCTTCTTATTGGCTTTTATATTCAGAAGGACTTCGTGAGCTAGCCGGTCTTCCGGTTCTATGTAGTGAACATCGTTAGTAGCGACCAGGCCAAGATCAAGATCATCAGCGACTTCAATCAACTGCTCGTTAAGTTCATCCTGCCCTTCTACATTTTGGTCCTGGAGTTCTATATAGAAATCCTGGTCCCCAAAAATATCCGCGTATTTTCGCCCCGCTTCCACAGCACCATCGTAGTCACCCTGTAGGAGTTTTTTCGGAACCTCCCCACTCTTACAGGCACTAAGAGCAATCAAGTCTTCCGAATAATCAGAAAGGAGCTCTCGGTCCACTCTTGGTTTGTAGTAAAACCCCTCCGTGAATGCCTTGCTGGATAGTTTTACCAGGTCCTGGTAGCCCTGATCGTTCTTCGCCAGTACGACGAGGTGGAAGTACTTGTCCTTACCCTGATTACCCCCCCTTTTTTCGTGTCTGCTTCCGGGAGCCACGTATAACTCGCAGCCAATAATTGGCTTTATTCCCACTTTTTGAGCCTTCTGATAAAACTCAACGGCCCCGCGTATGTTACCATGATCCGTCAGGGCAATTGCAGACATTCCCTGATCTTTAGCTTTTTCCAGCAACCCCTTGATCTTGTTGGTTGAGTCCAGGAGGCTATATTCGGAGTGGGTATGAAGATGGACGAAATCCATATCTCTCCTTACGGCTAACTGCTTTCTTCGGGGGCCTCACCCGACGGGTAGATCAATCCGAGTTCTTTTTTCGCCAGCTTTTCTATGTAATCCAGATCGTTGCGTCTATTCCTTTCATTCAACAGTTTCGAGATTTCTTGCCTTATATCGTCCTTCTCTTCCTTCAATTTCTCTATCTCGGCCTGGAGGGAAAAAATCTTCTGAAATCTGTTCCAGTAGACCCAGCCCAGTAAACCGGCTATAAGTAAGAGGACGACGAGCAACACGGAAAGGGCCCGATTATCCAAAATCTCCCTGAACCGAGAACTTTTATTCGAGGTAGCTCCCATAACTTAATTATTACGGATCCGTTCCGCGAAATTTAGCTGACCCAGCCCTACATTGGCCACTCGGCCAGCGGAAGTTCGTATTCTTCCTCAATTCTGAGTAGCTGGTTATATTTACTTAAGCGGTCGCTTCGAGACAAAGAACCGGATTTTAGCTGCGTGGTGGGAAGGCCGGTGGCCAGATCAGCGATGAATGTGTCCTCCGTTTCACCTGATCTATGCGATATCACGGCCGAATAACCGGATCTCAGCGCAGTCCGGACCGCCTGAATAGTTTCCGTAAGCGTGCCAATCTGGTTTACTTTTATCAATATTGAATTGGCAACTTCCTGATCTATACCTCTTTGCAGTCTCTTGACATTTGTAACAAAAAGGTCGTCTCCCACTATCTGAATCCTGTCTCCGAGTTCTTCTGTCATTTTCTTCCAACCGTCCCAGTCCTGCTGATCGAGACCGTCCTCGATAGAAATTATAGGGAACTTATCGATCCATTCGGAATAGAGGTTGACCATGTCTTCGGACGTGAGACTCGATCCTCCAATATGATAAGTTCCATCCCTATAAATTTCGCTAGCAGCGGGGTCCAGTGCGATAGAGACTTCATCTCCCGGCTCATAACCCGTTTCCGTGATAGCTTCAACAAGTAGATTCAATGCCTCTTCTTCTCCGTCCAGATCGGGGGCGAAACCACCCTCATCCCCAACCGAAGTCGGCATTCCTCTTCCGGAAAGTATCTCCTGTAACTGATGGAAAACTTCGGATCCCATCCGGGCTGCCTCGGCAAAACAATCGGCCCCCACCGGCATTACCATAAACTCTTGAAGGTCTATGTTGTTATCGGCGTGCTCTCCTCCGTTAACCAGATTCATCATGGGAATGGGAAGACTTGCAGGAGTCACGCCGGCGATGTATTTAAATAGAGGAACCCCCAGGTCGTTCGCGGCCGCACGAGCCACCGCAAGTGAGACTCCCAGGATCGCGTTGGCACCAAGGTTGCTTTTATCTTCCGTTCCGTCAAGCTCAATCAATCTTTGATCTATCTTTTCCTGCCAGAGAGGATTATAACCATCAAGGGCGTAGGAGATCTCTTCATTTACGTTTTCGACAGCTTTCCGGACCCCTTTTCCCCCGTACCTAGAGGGGTCTCCGTCTCTCAACTCAAGAGCTTCAAATTTGCCGGTCGAAGCACCGGAGGGGACCGCTGCTTTACCCCAGGCTCCGTTTTCCAGCACCACTTCGGCTTCTACCGTCGGGTTTCCCCGGGAATCCAGTATTTCTCTCCCAATTACTTCTCGTATCTTGGACATTTGTATCATCCTTTTTAGATAAATTTTTTGGAAATGAAATAAGCACAGATCGAACAAAATATTATAATCGATTATATGTAATGGCTGCAACGCGCCTCGAAAAGACGAACTAAACTAACTATCTCCGGCAGCCGGTTGAAAGACGGGTATCGACCCGGATAATTACCTGGGTCAACTAATCTACGAATTTATCCTCCGTAGCTTCGGAGTGGAAAATATTATAAGAGAGTAAACCAATGAGACATATAACTGTAGCTGATATCGGCACCTGTTCTATAAAGGTAGTAATGGGAGAACTGGGGGAAGGAGTAACCTCTCTGGCGGGAGTAGGGAAAAGCAAAAGCAAGGGGGTAAAAAACGGCCGCATAGTCAAACCCAGCAGGGCCGGGAAGTCCCTGAAGGAAGCAGCGGAGAGAGCAGAAGAAATGGCTTCTCGGCAAATCCAGTCCATTCATTTCGGAGTAGGAGGAGACAGACTCCGGCTCTCGACAAACGAAGCCACGGTAACAATTAGTTCTGAAGATAGAATAGTCGGTCAAAGGGACATATCTCGGTTGGAGGACCTAGTTAGTTCGGTCGAAGTGGGAATAAATGAAAAAATCATATCCACGATTCCCCAGGGGTTTACTCTCGACGGCCAGCAGGGCGTCACCAATCCGGTGGGATTACAAGGGCGCAGGCTTGAGGTGGACGCTACCCTGGTCACTGTCGAGGACAAATGGGTGAATAATTACAGAGAAACCACCTCCCGGGCGGGCTACCAATTCGCGGGGTTATTACCTCTACCTCAGTGTATGGGAAGTCTGCTGATGACTGAAGAGGAAATGAAGAGGGGTAAGACTCTAATCGATTTCGGGATGGAAACAACCGAGTTGCTTATCTTCAAGGAAGGGGAGCTGGTAGAACAACTTACCTCCTCTCTGGGCGGTAAAAACCTGACTGATGATCTCTCCGCAAAATTAAACGTAACCAGAGAGAAAGCTCGAAGAATAAAGCACAAATTTGATCTATCGGAACCGGGAAACGAAAGAAAAAATTCCAGGCGCATAGAGGAAAAAAGAAAAAGTAGCGAGAGAAAGAAACAAGAAGCAATATTTTCCGCTCTAACGGCAAGAACCCAGGAGATCTTTGATCTAATCCTATCCAGAGCCCGAGAACGGGGCCACAATCAGTTACTGAGTTACGGACTAAAGATTACAGGTGGAAGTGCAAGACAGAACGGTCTGATAGAGTTTCTCAATGATACGTTTGATCCCGCCTTCGAACGTGGTACCCCTATCCGACCAGTAGTTGGGATTAAAGACGTGGTCAAGGATCCCAGTTACGGTCCGGTTCTGGGGCTATTGTACTACAGCGCCGGCAAGGAAACTGAGGGGGGAGAGACGGGAACTTTTAAAGCGACGAAAACTCGCCTTTCCACCTGGATTCGAGATAGATTGAGAACTTTTTTCTCGATCTACTTCTGCATATAGATTATCCCTAATTAAGGAAATCCGGGTTCTATTATTTTACACATCTTTAACATTCTCTGGCCAAACCCACTCCTTTTTCCAGTTATCGATAAAATCATGACCCTTGTTGAAGTATGCAGGTTGCTTTTTTCATTCATTATTTCTATTTGAGAAATAATGCTCTATGTTCTGCTTTGCTTACTGAAAACACCTCAGAGGGAGAGGTGAAATATACATATAAAATTTTTGCAATTATATGGTTAAATAATTATAATACTAAAACACTAATATAATTAAATTGCATACCGTAAAATTTAAGAAAGAAAAGGGGTAACAAATAAAAATGAGTAACTTAGGTCAATACATAATAAAGCGCCTTGCCACTACTATCCCAATGTTATTTATTTTGATTACTGTTGTCTTTCTACTCCTAAGGGTTATTCCCGGTAATCCGGTGCAGGCTATGCTTGGAGGGAAAAACGTTAGTAAAGAATTGATCCAGGAAAAACGTAGAGAACTGGGTTTTGACAAACCGATTTACCAACAGTATTACGAGTATTTATCCGGGATTTTCCGTGGTGATTTTGGCGAGTCTTTGAGGACGGATGAGCCGGTAATTAATGAAATATTTTCAAGATTTCCGGCGACTATAGAACTCGCAATCTGGGGAATGTCCATTGCGCTGGTCCTGGGGGTGAGCAGCGGAGTCTGGGCCGCAGTTAGATCTGATACCTCTATTGACCACGGAATAAGGATTTTCCATATTGGTGCATTTGCGGTCCCGATTTTTTGGATGGGGTTGATGTTTCAAATCGTATTTGCCGTTTCTCTTGGTTGGTTGCCCGTGGGTAATAGATTAAACGCTCTATCCATGGCTACATTTGAACCTATTACGAAAATCTATATAATCGACACCTTGCTCAAGGGTAGAATAGACCTGTTTATTGAAACCATCAAGCACTTAATTCTGCCCGCACTTACCCTGGGAATAATTCAAGCCGGTCTGTTGGGAAGGATAACCAGAGCCAATATGCTGGAAATAATCGATCTGGATTACGTAAAGACAGCCAGGGCAAAAGGACTTAAAGAAAGAATCGTAATTTTTAAACACTCGTTGAGGAATGCCCTTATCCCGATAGTCACAGTACTTGGACTTCAATTTGCAATTTTAATGGGTGGGGCGGTACTAACGGAGACGGTTTATTCCTGGCCCGGTGTAGCAAGATTCCTCATCAGGAGTGTAGATGCCAGGGACTACCCTGCAATCCAGGGCTCAATAATCTTTATTGCTATTTTTATATCCTTGATCAACCTGATAGTTGATGTTATCTACGCTCAACTGGACCCCAGGGTGAGATATTAAGAAATGATTTTCACTAAAAGAATCATTGAAAAGTTAACCGGGTTTTGGCCTACATTGAAACGTGAGAAGTTACTTTTAGTCGGACTATTCGTGGTACTGACTTTCATAATAGTATCTCTTCTTGCTCCTTACATTACTCCCTATGACCCAATCGGTTATCGTAGTGCACCTCGGCTTACACCTCCTTCTCTTCAACACCCAATGGGGACCGACCAACTGAGGAGGGACGTTTTTTCAAGAGTCATAAGCGGTGCAAGAGCACCCTTAGTAGTGGCTTTCGGGTCAATTGCTCTATCAATGAGCGTCGGTACAATAATGGGATTGATTTCCGGCTTCATCGGTTCAGCCGTTGATCGTATACTTTCAGTCACCATGGATGCCTTATATTCTTTTCCCTCCATTATCCTCGCAATAGTTTTGGTGGCGGTACTAAAGCCAGGCGTAGATACAATGATTTTCGCCATTTCTATCGTTTACGTTCCCACGTACTTCAGGGTTACCAGGAGTGAAGTGCTTACAATTCGAGAAGAAACCTTTGTCGAGGCAGTTAAGGCAATGGGAGCAAGTAGCATCCGAATATTATTTAAACACATTGCCCCAAACGTAGTAAATGCGATAATGGCGATTTCATCGTTTAACATCGCGGACGCAATTTTAACCGAAGCGTCCCTGTCCTATTTAGGATACGGCCTACCTCCTCCAACTCCCGACTGGGGTTTCGATATCCAGAACGGTCAAAAGTTCCTCCAGAGCGGTTACTGGTGGTTGGTGACTTTCCCCGGATTGATGATAATCATTTTATCGCTGGGATTCGGACTTATAGGTGAGGGAGTCAGTGACATGCTGAATCCAAAAAGAAAGCGTAAGAAAACTTAAAATATTCTCTTCAAGGGAGGTGGTAATAGAAAAGGGTGGTAACAGAAAAGAAAGTATTCAACTCTCGTTCAATTTTGACCATTTGTAACACAGGAGGAAAAAATGAAAAGAATTTACACTTTTCTATTAGCTGGATTATTGGTTTTAAGCCTTTCTCTAGTTGGGTTTGCAGCCGACAATGACACCCTGGTAATCGGTACCACTGACAGAGTAACCGAATTATCGCCGGCGAACTCGTACGATAATTACTCATGGCATGTTTTAAGGTCAATAAGCGATGCACTACTAAAGATAAAACCTAAAACCAACGAGGTGGCTCCCGCCCTTGCTCGAGAATGGGAAGTCGGGCCCAATGCCCAGGTCTACACTTTCCATCTTGTTGAAGGAGCGACGTTCACTGACGGAGAACCTGTAAATGCGGAAGCAGTTAAGTGGTCTTTGGAACGGGCACTGCGTCTTGACGGACCGAAAGGTGGAGTTGGCCTAATTAAGATGATTGACAAAATAGAAACCCCGGACAATTCGACGGTAAAAATCACCTTAGATAAACCAAATGCTACGTTTTTGATACGAATGACCGGACAAATTGCAGCTTCCCTAATCTGGAGCCCAAAAAGCACACCGGAGAATGACTTCGCCAGAGGCGACCTGACGGGGGTCGGGCCTTATAAGTTGAAGGACTTCACTCCCGATCAATCCGTCGTGTTAGAAGCTTACGATGATTACTACGGGGAAAACGCAAAGACAAAGACAATCATCGAAGTAAAATACACACAGTCCGCACAATTAAGAAGCGCAATCGAGGCTGGGGATGTCGACGTAGCATTTAGAACCCTCAATCCTGTGGACATAAAACAATTAGAAGAAAATCCCGACCTCGAGACTCAGAGTCCCGAAGTATTACCCAGCGTCCGCTATATGTTATTCAATGTCACCGACTCTACTTTCAAGAACGAGAGAGTTAGGAAAGCTATCTCCTACGCAGTGGAACGTGAAACCATCGTTGATCAAGTATTTAGCGGACTTGCCGCTCCGATATACACGATGGTTCCGTCTCCATGGTCCGGTTCGATTGACACTTTCCCCGAGAAAGACTTGGAAAAGGCTCAAAGTCTACTTGAGAAGGAAGGGTACACTGAAGATAATCCCTTAGAAGCCACTCTCTGGTTCTCTCCAAAACACTACGGAACGACGGAAGCTGACGTAGCAGCGGTACTGCAGGGAAGCATGAATGAACTACCAAACGTAGATATAGGTGTACAATCGCTCGAATGGGGAGCCTATTCCGCAAGAATGGGAGAAGGAGGATTTGGAATGTTCCTGCTGGGCTGGTATCCAGACTATCTAGAAGCAAGTAACTTCCTTCAGCCATGGACAACTGGCTCACCTGAAGTCCTAGGGACCTTCTTCAACCATCATCCAAATTACGAAGCTTACGAAAGGATACTAGATACCGCTCTTTCCACTCCTAATCCGGATAACAGAGCTGCATTATACGAAGCCGTTCAGATTCTAAGTGCCCAGGACGTAATGTGGATACCTCTCTGGTCCAACCTTGCTCAGGGATACGTAATATCAAAACCAAACGTGAAGAACGCTTTCTGTGACTCCACGATGGATATAAGATCCTGGCTAATGTACAAGGAATAACCAATTAAACAAGTTTACCAGTGAACAAAAAAGGGCCGTCCAGGAGCGGCCCTTTTTTATTTATCAATTCCAGCACCAATAATCATAGAAACCCTACTTTTTCTTTAAGTAAGCCTGTATAAAAGGGTCTATTTCTCCATCTAAGACCGACTCCGTATCCCCGACTTCTACCTCTGTCCTGTGGTCCTTGATCTTCTGGTAGGGGTGCAAAACGTAAGAGCGAATCTGACTCCCCCACTCGATGTCCTTTAACTCTCCCTGGACCTCCTCAATTTTTTCCGCCCTCTTTTCCATTTTCAGCTGGTAGAGTCTGGACTTCAAGATTTTCATTGCCGTTTCTCTGTTCTTGTGCTGGCTTCTTTCGTTCTGGCAGGTAGCAACAAGGCCAGTAGGCTCGTGAGTAATTCTGACAGCGGAATCAGTCACGTTTACATGTTGCCCCCCCGCCCCGCTTGCCCGGAAGGTATCCACGCGCAGGTCGTTTTCGTCTATTTGGACCTCAAGGTCGTCTTCAAATTGAGGCGTTACGTTCACCGAGGCAAAAGACGTGTGCCTTCGGCCCGCTGAATCGAACGGAGAGATTCTGACCAATCGGTGCACCCCCGCTTCTGCTTTCAAATATCCAAATGACCATTCACCCTCAATCTCAAGTGTGGCACTTTTAACCCCTGCCTCTTCCCCTTCACTTATCTCTAGAGTTTGATAGGAGAAATCATTCCGTTCCAGCCAGCGAGTATACATTCTCATCAGCATACCGGCCCAGTCCTGCGCGTCAGTCCCTCCGGCCCCAGCGTTAATACCCAGGTAGCAATCCCTGTCGTCAAATTTTCCATCCATGAATAGCTTCAACTGAAACGAATCCATTTGCTCCTCAATTCGAGCTATTCTCTCCTCCAGCTCTTCCAGTTCCTCTTCGTTGTCTTCCTCGGATGCCAGCTCGTAGAGGAGCTCGATTTCTTCCAGCTCCTCAGTTAGATCCTTATAAGTTATAATTTTTTCTTCTTTCCTATCCGCTAGTTTGGACTTCTTTTTAGCTCTTTCCTGATCGTCCCAGAAATTGGGGGCATTCATCTCCTCCCTAAGTTCACTAAGTTCTTGTTCCAGTTCCTCGAGGTCAAAGATAATCACCGATCTCTTCCAGTTGATCTCTAAGTTGATCAATTTTCTCCAATCTTATCAACCTCCAAGTAATCTTATTAACGGGCGTTAAGCCAAACAAGCGTACCCTTAAACTCTGATGTACTCAATATTAATTGAAATTTATATTTACTAATTTAATATAGTTATATAAGCTATTAACTTATACAATGGAAAGACGGCCCTTAGTATTGGTTTTCTTGTGCCTCACGTCGGGAATAATTCTAGCCTCGGCTCTTGGAGTAAAAACTACACCCCTGTGGTCAATTGGCGGAGTTCTAATCTCGCTGGTGATTTTATTAATCACCAAGTACTTCGAAGCCGGAGGGAGAACGTGGATAGTTATTCTAGGAGTCACTCTTCTGGGTATAGCCCTCTATGGTAACAATTATTTCGACCCGGAGGATCTATATTCCAGACTAAGCTCTATGAAAGAAATACAGGGTAAAGTCGCCTCCTACCCGGTCCAAACTATAAACGGCACGGAAATTATCCTGAAGCCAATCAAATACCGGGGCAAACTTAAGATATTCCTCAGAAGAAATAACCCCTCCGAGCTGAATTATGGAGACGAACTCACGGTCAGGGGAGAGTTCGAGGCTCCAGCCACCTCTTACGATTTCAATTATCGAGAATTTCTCCGAAAAAAAAGAATCTGGGGAGTGGTTTATCAAGGGGAAGTTACAAACTTAAGGAAGGCTTCAGGTAATCCGGTTCTGAAAATTGGATGGGTTTTAAGAAATTTTCTCTCCAACAGAATTAAGAAAGTGCTCCCAAAACGGGGAGACTTCCTGAAAGCCTTACTATTTGGCACCAGAGATGTTCTAGATGATTCGACAGAGGAATCTTTCACGAACACTGGCCTGGCCCATTTGCTAGCGGCCAGCGGCTTACACCTTGGGATTATCCTCGGGGCAAGCTGGTGGCTGGCAACTAAATTAGGTTTTGAACGAAAAACCACTTATTTAATCAGCTTACCCATGGTCTTTATTTACCTGTTAATAGTCGGTTTTAAACTTCCGTTACTGAGGGCTTCCCTGATTTATTTATTCGGTGGAGTTCACCTGTGGCTAAGGGAAGCCGGAATAATTCTGGACGACTGGTACGATCGATATCAATCTCTGGCAGGAGCAGCACTTGTATTGGTAATAATCAATCCGGAAACCATCTCCACAGTGGGTTTTCAGTTGAGCTTTGGCGCTACCTTCGCTCTGGCCCTTTTCTTTCAGCCAATACAAGAAACCATGCCAGTTAAACCGAACTACTTTAATGGAATAATTTCAGCCTCCCTTTCCGCCCAGCTGGGTATTTTACCCGTTCTGGCCGTTCACTTTGGCCAGATTTATCCCTGGGCACCCATTATCAATCTAATTGCTATACCAGGAGTAACTACGGTACTTTACCTGGGCATTGTAACTATAATCTTCGGGAAAGGAGTGGCCTGCTTCTACGCCCTCTGTCCTCTAACGAGCAAGGTTATCCTCTTTTTCCAAGCCGCGATTGATAAAATTTCGAAAATCCCTTGGGTTCGGGTACAATTACCTTCACCCACCTCATTATCCTTGCTTTCTTACCTCATTCTGCTTTATTGGTTAAAACGGAAATTGAATCGAGTCGGGAGGAAAGTCTAAATTAAGCGGAGCCGAAAAGTCAATAACCCCGCTTCAAGCTACGGGGCTTGCAAAAAAGCCCTTAAGTAATTATTCCTGTCTTTTAAAAACCAGATGATTCATACCCAGGGCTTACCCTAGAGGGTTCTCAGCCATTTATTGGTAAATTAAAAGACTAATCCGGTCAAATGATCGCCAAAATTAATGAATAAGATTAAGAAATTAAAGCTTTACACTAATCTCGCTCCCGATTTTCGACGTCAATATAGGATTCCCGTTTCGTATCCCACTCCCTTTTGAACCATCGCCTGCCGTATCCCCTTACTCCTCTTCTGAAAAACGGGATCAGTCCAGCTAGACCAATGACGTCAGTCACTATCCCGGGAGTTAGCAAAAACGCACCAGACAGAAGAAGTATAACTCCGTCAATAAGCTCTTCTGCCGGTAACTGCCCTTCCTGGAATTTCTCTTTCATTCTCCTCCAAACGGATAAGCCCTCCCTGCGCGCCAGTAATGCTCCTACCACTCCGGTACCGACAACCAACAAGGCAGCAAAAAGGTATCCGATGGCATTACCAATCCTGATTAACAGATAGATTTCTACTAGTGGAAGCGCGGTAAAGAGAAAAATCAGTCTTAATGACATGTCAACCAACCCTAAACAATTTTGCCCGGAACTCATCATTAAGTCTAAAGTCTATCGGTTCCGCTCCCTGAGTATCCCGCGGAGTTCCCTCTTAATTTTTTCCAAAGCCTTTTTTCGATGACTTATCCTGTTCTTTTCCTTCTCCCCAAGCTGGGCAAGAGTCTTTCCGTAACCTTCCGGAACGAATACGGGATCGTAACCAAACCCCGAGTTCCCCCTTGGATTCTCAACAATTCTGCCGTCGAGAACCCCCCTGGATACGTACCTTTCTTCCGTAGATATGAATAAGGTTGCTATCGTAATGAACCTTGCCCGCCTATCCCGAACATCTTCCAGCTTATCAAGGAGTAGCTTAAGGTTTTCGTCATCTGACGAATCAGGTCCG
The DNA here is from genome assembly GCA_018334915.1 of Candidatus Bipolaricaulota bacterium. Lineage (GTDB taxonomy): Bacteria > Bipolaricaulota > Bipolaricaulia > M55B111 > M55B111 > JAGXLP01. The sequence goes on along the minus strand of JAGXLB010000016.1, from coordinate 7,532 downwards.
GCAAACCGCGAGGAGTGAATTCCAGGAGCACCATTAAGAGCAACTACCTCCAGGCCGGAGTCGTCGCTCATAACGGGTAAACCTGTTTGTCCGCTTATAGTCCGTGCCTTTTTCAGGGAGTTCTCCAGATAAGACTTCCCTGTCTCTTCTACTTCGGGGAAATCCCGGTCATGGAAAGAAAGAATCTCAATATCCTCATCTATTGAGGAAAGGATCCTCTTTGCTTCTTTGACCTTTCCCGGGTTTTTTGTTCCTAATAGAAGTTTAAATTCACTCACTTTCCATTGAAGCCAGGCCACCCAGCTCAAGTTCCTCAGCGTAGTGGCAGTGGACGTAATGATCGTCCTCTATCTCCCTGAATGCCGGCTCCTCTTCGCTACAGTCCGGTTCACTGTAAGGGCAACGGGGGTGAAAGTAGCAACCAGAAGGTGGATCAACCGGGGACGGGACGTCTCCTTCAAGGACTATCCGTTCGGACTCGAAGTCGGGATTGGCCACTGGTACCGCGGACATCAGGGCTTCCGTGTAGGGGTGCTGGGGGTCGGTAAAGAGTTTATCCACTGAACTGAGTTCGACTATCTGTCCCAGGTACATAACGGCAACTCTGTCGCTGATGTGTTTGATTACCGAAAGGTCGTGAGCAATAAAGAGATAAGTCAACCCAAACTCATTCTGAAGATCGTCCAGCCGATTTAGGACCTGAGCCTGAATCGATACGTCAAGAGCGGAAACGGGTTCGTCGGCTATGATTAACTGAGGATCGAGCGCGAGAGCTCTTGCCACGCCTATTCGCTGCCTCTGGCCCCCGCTGAACTCGTGGGGGTAGCGTTTCATGTGGTTTTCTGTTAGTCCAACCGCCCGGAGTAGTTCCTTTACCCTGTCTTGTCGTTCACTCTTGGACCCAATGCCGTGGACGGTCAGAGGCTCTCCGACAATACTGGCCACCGTCATCCGGGGGTTTAGGGAAGAATAGGGATCCTGGAATATTATCTGCATGTCGCGTCGTAGGTGCTTCAACTCCGTTTTGCCAGCCTGGGCGATATCAACTACCTTCCGTTCGCCATTACCCAGCTCCTCGCTCCGGAACAACATCTTGCCTGCCGTAGGTTCTATCAGCCTCAGGATGGTTCGGCCGGCGGTGGTCTTGCCACACCCACTCTCTCCTACAAGTCCGAGAGTTTCCCCTTCGCGGATAAACAGGTCTACGTTATCTACGGCCTTTACGTGTCCTACAACTCTCTTGAATACGCCCTTTCGAACCGGGAAGTACTTCTTCATGCCACTAACGTCAAGAAGCCGATCAGATTCCATTTCTACCACTTATGCTCACCCCTATTAATGGTCAATATGCAACCAGCAGGAAGATTTATGTCCTTCAGCAACCTCTTCTAGCGGAGGATCTTTTTCTCTGCAGATATCCATAACGTGAGGACATCTATTGTTGAACGGACAGCCGTCAGGGACCTCGTAGGGATCAGGCACTACACCCTTTATTGGCTCCAACCGTCCCTTATCGACGTCCAGGGAGGGAATGGATTCCATTAGGCCCTGAGTATAGGGCATCGTCGGGTTATGATAAATTTCGTGAACTTCCCCACTTTCAACTATCTTTCCGAGGTACATCACGACTACATAACTGGTTATTTCCGCAATTACTCCTAAGTCATGGGTGATAAACATTATCGACGTATCAAACTCTTCCTGGAGGTCACCCATCAGTTCAAGAATCTGGGCCTGGATTGTTACATCCAGCGCAGTAGTGGGCTCGTCTGCAATCAACATAGTGGGATTACAGGAAAGGGCCATAGCTATCATCGCCCGCTGTCTCATTCCTCCGGATAACTGATGAGGGTACTCGTCCACTCTCTGGGCTGGAAGAGGTATGCCAACCTCTTCAAGCATCTGAATTGCGATAGCCTTTGCCTCCTTTTTCCCCACGTCCTGGTGGAGGGTTATGGCCTCCATTATCTGATTTCCGATAGTAAAGACGGGGTTCAAGGAGGTCATCGGTTCCTGGAATATCATGGCGAGCTCGTTACCACGAATCGACCGGTACTTCTTACCCTTGGGGTCCAGTTCAGTAAGGTCCAGGCTCTCGCCGTTTCGATGGTAGAGGATCTCTCCCCCTTCGATCTTTCCCGGAGGCATAGGTACCAGACCCATTACGGACAAAGCCGTAACGGACTTACCACAACCACTTTCCCCTACTACCCCGAGAGTCTGCTGTTTATCAATATTAAAACTCACTCCGTCTACGGCTTTTACTACACCATCCTCCGTATAGAAATAAGTCTTCAGGTCGTTAAGTTCAATTAATGGCATAAATCCCCCAGAAATTGGTCTTCACTTAAATGATTGATAGAAGCAAACTGGCCAGCATAAACAGTGCCGCCAGCACAGAAGTTGCAGTCCTCTTGGGATCAGTTTGCTCGTCTCTACCGAATACCGTACTTGAACCACCAGCACCAAATGCCCCACCCAGGCCCGCGTGTTCGCTCATCTGAATTAAAACTATACCTATAAGCCCAAGTGAACTCAGATAAAAAACTGCCCTGATGATTATAGCTAACATCTTACCTCCCAGTTATCTTATTACTTAAATTCTCTCTTCGCAAATAAACTGAAAAACATTTTTAGGACCCCATCAAAATTTCGATTAACCGGATATCCTCGGGGGTGGTGATTTTCACGTTAGCCCTTTCACCTTCCACCACCCTGGGCTTTACCCCACCTATCTCCATAACTATTCCTGCATCGTCCGAGAAGTAACGATCGTTTTCCACTGCCTCAGTAATGGCGTCGAGGACTAGCTTTTTCTCAAAGCACTGGGGAGTCTGAACCCTTACGAGACTGTTCCTATCTACAGTCTGCCCTGCGTAACCACGATTTTTAGCTCGAATCGTATCTACGGGTTTTATCCCTGGAAATGCTGCTCCGTGATCAATTGTAGCATCCAGAAGCCTAACGGTTAGGTCCGGACTAAAGTTCGGTCTGGCCCCATCGTGAATACAGACGTAGCTCATCTCAGACGCACTTACTCCAGCCCAGGAAGAGTCCTGTCTCCTTTCTCCACCGGGAACACACTTCACTTTTAGGTCGGAGAGGTCGTGATCCAGAGAATCCAGCGTATTTTCCCTGATGAGATCTTCCTCTTCCTCGTTAAATACAAGTACTAACTCATCCAGAATACCGGCCTCAAGGAAAGATTCGATAGTATGAGTCAACACTGGCTTACCAAGAATTTCCCTATATACCTTATTTACTCCCTGCCCCATCCTATTACTTCTACCGGCAGCCAGAATTACGGCACCTACGGTCCGTCCCCTATGCATTTTCCGTAATTTAACCTTCCTCTTCAGACGAAGAACTGGTCAACTGGATGGGTTTTGCCTCTGATAGGTCGACGGTAAATATCTCCCAGGACCCGGTTCTATCCGAGTTAAATATAATTTCCGATTCACCAGCCCACCTTGGATTCACATCCTGGGACTCGTTCGTGGTCAACCTAGTTTCATTGCCACCGTCAACGTCGATTAGGTAGATATCCGTATTGTCATCCCTTTTAGAGACAAAAGCCAGCCTTTCTCCTTTCGGCCCCCAGTCCGGTCCCCAGTCGTCGTAATCGTTATTTGTAATTCGGGTCTTCTCACCTGAATCAGGGTCCATCAGGAACAACTCGAACCCGTTCTCCTCTTTACTCGAAAACACTATCTCATCCGAACTCGGAGACACCGACGGTTGCCAGTTCTGAATCTCTGGCCCCTGATTAAACATAGAGCAACCAGTTAAGGAAAAAACTAACCCGCCTATAAGTAAACCTAAAAGCACAATTCTTTTCATCTTCAATATCCACCTCAGAGAGCCGACCGCCAGGTCGGACAATACATTTATTGACCCCACATTTGATAATTATTAGGTAAACTTTATCTTATTTTCCAAATTCATCTAAAAGCAATAGCAAAGTTTAGGGCCGACTTGACCTTTTTGCAATGTTATGATATCCTTAAATTCGCTTCGGGAACCGCTTATAAAACTTACAAAGACGAGGGATATATTCTGTCAAAAACTTGGACAGTTAAAGAAATTTTAGACTGGACCAGGGACTATTTTAAGGGGGCAGGGGTCGAAAGGTCCCGGCTGGAGGCCGAGCAACTCCTGGCTTATACGCTGGAGATCGATCGAATTCAATTATACATGGATCCCGATCGGCCTCTAGACGAGAAAGAGCTGGATAACTTCAGGCCTCTGGTAAAGGAAAGAAAATCCGGCCAGCCCTTACAGTACATCACCGGTCAGGTCTCGTTTATGGGCCTATCGTTAAAGGTCGACGAGCGAGTACTGATACCTCGTCCCGAAACAGAAGAGATGACGGAAGAAATTCTTGGAGAGTTCAGGGATAATGAAGGTGTTAAGGTACTGGACCTGGGTACGGGATCCGGTGCAATTGCTATTGCCCTGGCTCGTTTTCTCGTCGAACCCACAATCTCAGCAGTGGACAAAAGCCCCGAAGCTCTGGAATTAGCAAAAGAAAACGCCCAACTTAACAACCTTGAAAAAGAGATAGACTTCAAGCAATCAGACTGGTTTTCCGAAGTAACAGGGAATTACGACGTAATTGTCTCTAACCCTCCCTATGTTCCCAGCTCGAAACTCAAGGAGTTAAAACCAAAGATTAAGTATCACGAGCCACAGGAAGCTCTGGATGGCGGAGATGAAGGGTTGCAGGAAATCAAGAATATACTCAATCAGGTCGAAGATTTCCTCTCTCCAGATGGTACAGTTTTTCTGGAGATCGGGCACGATCAGGGGGAAGACGTCAAAGATTACGCCGCGGCCCAGAACCTCCAGGACGTGAGGTTGATAGAGGATTCTCGGGGAAAAGATCGGATACTTTGCGGAAGTAAGGAGGCTTAAAGATGGCTAAGATAGTCCAAATAGCTGAGCTTTCCGTTTACGGAGATGACGATGAGATTCTGCTGGAAGACCTCAGCTTCACCCTGGATCGCGGAGAGGTGGCCTTTATTCGGAACCTTTCCGACATTCAATACGAAACTCTCTTCGACGTATTAGTGGGTAATTTATCGCCGGATTCGGGTCAGGTTGTACTGGATGATAGAAATATTGTCCGGTTGAGTCGGAAAAACAGGAAGCAAATGTTGGGAAGCGAAGTAAGCTTTTTACCCCGTAATTTCGTACTGCCAGAGGAAAAAACTATTTCCGAATCTCTGGAATTCAAGTTGAAAATTACTGATTCCCGGCACAATATACAGGAAAGACTGAACGAGGTTCTGGAACTAACCGGACTAAAAGCTAAAGCTAGACAACTTCCACGCGAAATGAGTGATGGAGAACGAGTTAAAGCTGCCCTGGCTATATCTATTGTAACGAGGCCGGAGTTACTAATTTGTCATAAACCATTCCCGGGTTTAAACTCAAAGGGAATAAAGGAAGTTATAAACCTGTTAACCAGAATTAGTGAGAAGCAAAATATGAGCGTTTTGTTATTGACCGACAGGATAGACGATAACATCAACGGAGTTAACGTAATTGAGAGCAATCTGGACAGTAGAGTAGTCAGTTAGGAGAAAATGACTAAAGGCTTCTACTTTCTAAGAGAGTTTGGAAGCTTGCTGGATGGAGCTAAATTAGCTAAGGTTGCCGGTGCGATACTGAGCATTTTTGCTTTCATCATCTTAATTTACGTTCTCCTGCTCCCCAAAAACCAGCCGCTCCAGGTATCCTCTGGGCTCGAAAAGTTTCCGGGAAATCACAAAACGCTGGCCCAGATTGAACAGGGCCTCTCGGCCAATAAAATCAACGACCTGTATCTTTCCCTCAGACAGCTAAACTCAGTAGATAACCTAATACTTGTTCTGTCGGAAGAGGTCAAACAGGGTATTCTCAATGTTCCCTCCGACATGTCCGAAAATTCCGATTTCTTTTTGATCAAAACGGGTAACAAAGAACAATTACGGGAGGAACTAAAAACCCAACCGCCGATAAAGATGATTACAACTATTTCCGGCCAGGTTCAACAGCAGGGTTCACAATCATTACCCTTATGGCTAAAAATCCTTATTCTGGTAATTGCGGTAGGATTTGCAGGTCTGGCCTTTTACCTGCTCAGATCCACTGCAGGAGAAATTCTAGGGAGCTGGCAGGGAGAACTCCAGATAATTAAATATTCCGGTCTATCAAAGTTCTCGGTGAAACTACCACTCTCCCTACTTGGCACGCTATTTGGTCTCATCGGTTCCGCGCTCAGCGTAGTGCTATTGTTTGTACTATCCCTTCTGGCCGACCAAGGGATTTGGCTGGTTAAGCAACTGCCCGGCCTGCCCACAAATACCTCACTCCTGCTGATCACGGTCTGGTCCCTACTCCTGGGTCTTGTACTGGGCTTTCTTGCCTCCCTTTCCAGCTTGCGGATAGTAGATCTAATGTGGAACCCGGAAACAAATAAATAAATCCACTAGGTGATTGCACTTGAAAAGAGCGAAAGCACTGAATCTTATTGAGGAAAATATATCGGAAGAGAATTTAATCAAGCATATGAAGGCGGTAGAAGCCGGAATGAGAGAACTTGCCCGCTATTTCGATGAGGACGAAGACGACTGGGGGATTGCCGGGTTATTGCACGACCTGGATTACGAGGAAACTAAAGAAGATCCTGATCGTCACAGCCTTTTAGCAGTGGACAGGCTACAAAACGAAGATTTAACTGAAGAGCAATTAGACGCGATAAAAGCTCACGCAGGGCAGAAGACACCAGAGACCAAAATGGAAAAATCAATCTATGCTATAGATCCACTAACAGGTCTCATTGTGGCCGGCGCTCTAGTTCATCCCGAGGGTTTAAACGAAATGGATCCCGAGTTCATTCGAAACCGGTACGACGAAAGTAGTTTTGCTAAATCGGTGGACCGGGAAGCTATAGCAAGCTGTGAGGACCTTGGATTTGAGCTAGAAGAGTTCTTCGGTCTAGTTTTGGATGGTATGCAAAACATCCAGGGCGAACTCGGCCTCTAATAACCGAAACTCTCACCAGCTAATAATTACCAGAAGTTCTTAACGAAAGTATCCTCGATTAACTGCTGGAATAAAATCAGCTGATTCACCCCCCGGGGCAATCCTTAGGGGCTCTCCGCTAGTTTTGGCAACTACGACTGTGGCGAAAGAACTGGCCTTAAATTTTCTAGCAGAGTGGAAAAGTCGATAATTGATAGCGTAGAAACAACTGTGTAAAAAATATGGGTTTGGAAACCGTTCAGGAAAATCCTTTCAGTCGAAGCTGAACATCGAGGCGAGCGGGCACGGTTCCACCCTTTCGGTGGTCCGGGTGTTCGACCTTAGGGCTTTCCGGGTCGAGAAACTTCCGACTCGCGTCTAAAGTAATCATTTACTAGAACCTAAGTCTACTAAGAACCACCGGTAATTACTGAAGTGGAGGCCCAGCACTCAATTGGAGCCTCTATCTTTATACTGGGAAATTTTGTCCGAAATGGTCAATAAAACAACACCACGCCTCTTCT
>JAGXLB010000015.1 GCA_018334915.1 Candidatus Bipolaricaulota bacterium | reverse complement strand
TATCGCTCTGGGGATCTCCAGTAAAACAATTGGGGTAAATTTTGATCCTGCTTTGAGCATCACGTACTGTGGACAAATTTCGAGGCCAGCAAAAAACAGAGGAAACCCGAAACCTCACATACCAACCGCAGCCTACTTTATATAGAAATTTGTTGGTTCTAATGTTGTTGCTGGATTAAAATTATTCCCGTCAGAGCTTTACTCCTAAACATATTCTGGAATAATCCCCAGTAAAGAAATTTCCTAAATCGCACTATCCCTGTCATACGGACAGGGATAGTGCGATTAATGGATCCACCACTGTGATTTCTTTCAATTACAAACTTTCGCCTACATTCCCACCCAAAAATCGGGAATTCTACGTGATTTGGTAAAATAGCAGACCGGTGTAGACTTTACTTCTGGACTATTCTTATTAGTTCAATTTAGCCTTTAATCAGAGGCTCCTTATCCCCGAGCGCTTCTATACCAAGTTGATCAAACAACCTAAGCAATACCGGCCTGACATGTCCGGGTATGAAGGTATAATGGTGTTCCAAACCATGACCCATTATCGTTTCAACTAGTCCGGCCAGGTCAACCTTTTTTCCGTTCACGGCGAAGTTTCCAAACCAACCACGCGACCCATCGAAGCTATCCTTTTCCGGTTTGAGAAACTCTCCTTCTAGAATGAATCCTTCCGAGCCATCTCTTGATAACCTTATTGCAGTGGCTTTCTGAGGCTTAATTACCATGTCTCGGACGCACCCCATTCCGGGATGATTAAAGTGATCCGTTTCTTCGTACTCACCCTTGTAAGCAAAGGAATTCGGGGCATTTCCACAATGCCAAAACTGTACAGTGTCATCGGAGAAATCCACGTCAGAAAGGTCCATGATCATCGGAGGTTTCTCTTCCATATAGTATAGAGCCATCATTGAAATTGCTCCAAGTACGTCACCCTCGCATGCACTTACCAAGCCCTCTTCCGTCATTTGGGAATTGGCGGAACAGGGCCAGACTCCGTAGTCGTCCTGGAGTTCGGGCCAGCACCGGGGGGCATAAGCATCCAGTCCGTATCTTTCTGCTAACTTATTCATTGCCATATATAAGCGAGCGGACTTCTCGGGAGTATTTCCGGAACAGGTTATTTCCGACGCTTCTTCCCGAAAATTTTGAGCTACCGGCTCGACCTCGTCTTCCGAAAAGGAGTCCGCTTCTTCAATAAATTTTGAGTAATCGGAAAACCTTACGATCTCAACCCCAAAAATTTCTTTCAGGCGGGAAGCGTCAAATTCCAGTCCATGAAAACCGGGCGCGGGATCTATTATCAGTCCTACTCTGGAACCAACCAGGTTCTTTATAGTCCGAGTGGATTTGATCGCTATCTCAAAACCTTTCTGGAATTGGTCTGAGTCGGGCATTCCATAGAGCCAGCTTCCAGGGGGGAGATCCCGACCGCTTTCTTGGAGGACGTTCATATACATATTTGCCCCACAGAAAGAATTCAGAGGTAACGGCCCGTCCCTTTCCGTCTCCGGTAGACCCCATAAGAGCAGGTCTCCATTTACCTCTGCAAGAAGAGGAATTAGATCACCCGAAGCGAAAGAACTATTCTGGACAATTAAAAGGTCCACTTCGGCTTCGTTCATTCTTTTCGTTGCACTTACCGCGTCGGAATTCTCAATTAATAATTCCTCTTCCGATACGAGATCGAAGCCCCACTCGTGGCTTAATTTATCCAGTTTCTTACTAGAGTCTTCGTAAACCTGATATTTGTCATCCGAGAAAGAACCCTGAGCAACACCAACCAAACCAACTTTTACCGGTTCTATCCTTCGCTGGTTTTCGGTTTCAAATATTGGCAATTTTTACCTCCGTAGAGTTTGAAAATAACGCGTAAACCATAATCTAGAATACAAATTAAGATGTCAAGTTCTCCTCTAACCAAAATTTCATCTCTAGTTATACTGCCTCAGAGCATTCTATCCTATCTCTGGTTCACCAGCTAAAATCAAGGGACTGTTTTTCAAGCTACTTGTTAATCCGAACCTCCGCCGAGCTCGAGGTTTTTGCCCTCACCAGTAACGCATTTCGATCTTTTTCGTAGTCCCAGTTCATTTCTCTCTGATCCTTACCTTCTCCAACACAGGTAACTTGATTAGGTTTCCAGGGGAGGTGAAGAAATTCCAGATTTATTCTATCTTGAAGAGGATTTCCCTCTAGAACTTCAGTCTGAAATAGAATCTCCTCTTTACTTTCGTTTACCTCAAATCTAACTTTGCCATTATCGTTCACCACATCTCTGCTGCTGTCTCTGCCCAGATAAATATTGACATGGTTTGGCTTAACCATCTCATTTCCTATCCTCTCTTGTACTTCCGCAAGAGGAATAATAGAGCCTGCCCGGATGAAAAGAGGAATTTCATCTAAAGGTACTTCAGATTCGAGGGATTGTTCGCCTTTGTATTCCTTGTCTTCCCAGTAATCATACCAGAGTTCGTTCGGAAGGTAGACTTCCCGGCGATCTTCTCTGTTAAAGACGGGAGCCACAAGAATATCTCGTCCGAGTAAATACTGCAGGTCCGCATAATAAGCCTGGGGCTCGTCAGGATATTCCAGAAGTAAAGGTCGCATCAACGGAAGCCCTAACTCCGCCGCTTTATGTGCCTCTGAGTAAATATAAGGCAACAGACGGTATCTTAATTCGTTGAATTTCTTGAAAATTTTCAGAGCCTCATCCCCAAACTCCCAGGGTTCTCGCGGTGTAGTACCGTGACAGCGTGCGTGAGAACTGAGTAAACCGAACTGAGCCCAGCGGATATAAAGCCGGGGGTCGGGTTTATCCCCATAGAAACCACCTATATCGTGACTCCAGAACGAAATGCCGCTCAATCCCGCGCTAAGACCCCCACGAAGACTTTGAGCCATTGCCCGAAAGGTAGTCTGAGGGTCTCCCCCCCACTTGATCGGATACTTCTGTATTCCAGACCAGCCAGGCCGGTCCCATACAACTCCCTCTTTCCCCTGGTCTTCCAGAGCTTCGAAGACTGTCTTTACAAAAAGTATTGGGTAGAGATTGTGTAACATATCCCCTTTAATCCCCGCTTTGGAGTTAGAACGCTTTGGTACCATATCACCAAAATCGGTCTTAAACGCATCCGCTCCAATTTGTATCAGTCTTTCATGTTGCTTCTTCCACCATTCTCGGGCATCTTGGTTGGTGAAATCGACGATTCCGCTTGGTTCCGTGGAAGGAAAGTCCTCGTATTCCTCGGGAATCCATTTTATTTTAATTACATCTCCATTTTCATCAGTTAGAAAGTAACCCGAATCCTTGCCTTCTTGAAAAAGCTCGGTTTTATCCGAGACGTAAGGGTTCTCCCAGAAACAGGATTTGAAGCCAAGTTCGTCCAGCTCTTCCATTAAACTTTCCGGGTTATTGTAACGATCTGGGTCCCATTCAAAATTGGTTTGATGACCTGGCTTCAACCAAGTTCGAGCATCGAAGTTCATCACATCACAAGGTATTCCTTCTTCTCTCAGCCTTTGGGCAACCTCAAGGAGCTCTTCTCCATCATCGTAAAAACAGCGAGACATCCATAGACCAAACGTCCAGGCTGGAGGGACCTCGGGCCGTCCGGTAAGGGCAGTATATTTCCTTAAAATCTCTTTTGGTTCCGGTCCGTAGAAAAGAAAGTAATCCATCCTGGCGTCTTTTAGCTCCACGCGATAAGTACCGGAAGAAACCTCTGGAAAACCGACTTCGTGAACCATCTCGGCAGTAGTATTAAAAAAAATTCCGTAGCCAAGACTGCTGAGAAAAAACGGAGCTTCCATGTAGGATTGTTTGGTTCCCGTTCCGTGTGCATCCGTTACCCAGGAGTTAATTCTCTGCCCTACTTTATTAAAAGCAGTGAATTTTTCTCCGAATCCAAATATTTTCTCATCGTTGGCAAGCGAGTAAGAGTCACTAATTGCCCTAACGGAACCGTTTTCCCTGTGCAGACTCAGAGGCTCAACCAGACGTTGTCCTCCTACATTCAAGTCATCTTCCATCTGAGCCCATATCTCACGGTCATGTTTTTTTCTATCTAGAACGCAGAATCTAAAAGGGTCCTTGGTTATTTCAACCTTTAAGGAGGCAGTTTCAAGGCGCAAAGCATTTTCTTTTTCTATTAGTTCAAGCGGGAGCCCCTCCATGTCATCCGATAGCTTTGCTATTGGAAACTTTTTATCATAATCTGTATTACCTATGGTAAAACGCAGTACTCCATCCCCGAAGTCTTTAACTCGGAACTTAACAATATTCTCACTTCTTGTAAGACAATCGATCATTAAAGTTTTTTGTCTGGTTTCCCAAGAATCAACTTTTTCTATCGTATCTTTCACTTTCATATTCTTAGACAACTTAAATCACCCACATTAAGGGGATATATGATTAAATAAAAAGCACGCCCCCCACATTTAACCGTACCGCCTCTTTATACTCTCTATCATATCGTCGGCCTCTTTGGGTGAATCACACTCTGTTTTAATCAATAAACCTTTAGGGTTTAATTGTGAAAGCAGTTTTCCTACTTCACCCTTTTTGGCCGAGATATAGACAAGTTTGCCTGCCTCTTGAATCTTTTTCAATAAAGAAATCCAACTTGAGGCTGGCGATGCCCCAGCTCCTGGTACCCATTGAATACCGTCCAATTCGTCGATTGAGAGCAAAGAGTCTAGATGTTTTATAGCATCTGGCCCATCTAAATGATAAATCGTCCTTGGTATCCAGCGTATTTGTTTTTTAATTGCAGGAAGGACAATTTTTTTGAAAGACTTTGGGGATATCATACAGGATACATCACTCTGAAGATCTGTGGCTGGTGTATCAGACCAAATACCCATCCAAAATACATATCCCCCTACATATTGATGCACTATCCCGTGGCAAGCTTGCCAATAACGAAACCAAGTATAATTCACCCTTCTAATTGCTTTCTTAATATAATTTGGGTTTCTGATAACATCCTTTAAGAATCGATCAGTACCTCTCAACCTACTTACTATTTCGCTAGGACCATTCAGGTCGGGGATACCTATGTAATATTTATTTTTTGCGTCTTTCGATCCCTTTTTTAGAAGTTTTCTAGATATTTTCCATAACTCGTTTTTTGAATTGAAAGAAAGTTGCTCCATATCCCATTCTTCCCAACTTTCGATAATCGGCTCACTCCATGTTGTTTCCTTATTTGGGTACTTTCTGGGGCTGCCAAGATAACTTGCAAGTATTGCTACTATCTTTCCTGGTACAGGGCGCATCACAGGAAAAGCCTCCCCTGCCCAATATGTATTTTTTATTCTTTTCTTCATACGGGTTAATACTATTTCTGGCTTGGTAAAATAATCCTCAGGTGAAACCTCAGTTTCTTCATGCTGTTCTTCGAAACTTTTATCCCTAGGAGCCGTTATCATAATAGGTGGCCGGTCTATAATTCTTCCCCTCCACCAAGCTTCCATACGTCTTCGGGCTTGGGGCCAATTTTCCTTATATTTTAGAGACTTAAGCCTGGACATTATCTCTTTTTCACCTCGGAACCTACTCTTTCAAAAAAATTAATTATAATTTTTTCAGAGGGCTTTGTAGAATAAAACTGTGCCTTCCTGTATAAGTTAAATATTTTTAAGATCCCAGGCTCTAAAATACAGAAAAGACACTTATAAGTTCTCTTTATGGCAAATCAAAACAAAACTTTATTGCTCATTTACTTTTTGCAACTTCCGTCAATAATCTCCTTATTTGAATTTCATCGTGCTCAATTCAATTACTTCTTTTGGCTAAACCCTTTAGCCTTTTATTGCCCCCGCAGTAAGACCGCTTATTAACCTTTTCTGGAAAAATATTATCAGAATTATCAAGGGAACAATAGCAATAATGATACCCGATGAGATCAGCCCCCAAGGTACAGTATATTGGTCTTTTAAATAGGTGATTCCCACAGGTAATGTATACATAGACTTATCAGACATTAAGGAGAAAGCCAAGGTAAACTCGTTCCAAGAATTAACAAAGCTAATCATTGCCGCCGTAGCTACTCCGGGCGCTGAAAGAGGGAAAATTACGCGGACCAAGGCGCTGACCCTTGAACAACCGTCAATACGGGCTGCCTCCTCCAGATCGTCGGGAATTTCCCTGAAGAAGGTAGTAAGAATCCATATGGATATTGGCAATGAAAAAACGGTGTAGGGCAGAATCAATGCCCAATAAGTGTTAAGCAAACTTAACTCGCGAAAGATCTTGAATAGTGGAACCATAAGTGCAATTAAAGGAAAAGTGGATATCAGTAAAAAACTAACCAGAAAAACGTTCTTCCCGGGTACATTCAACCGTGCCAACGCGTAGCTTGCCAGTGTAGCTATAAATATACAAAGGAGTGTGGATCCGAGAGATACAATCACGCTATTAAGAATGAATTGGTCAAACGGAGCCTTTGAAAAAACTTCTTTATACTGGGAGAATACGACCGGGTCAGGGAAAAATTCTATTGGAACGTGAATTATCTGGCTTGTTTTCTTAAGGGAAGTCAACAATAACCACAAAGCAGGAAAAAATGAATAAAATAAAAGAAAAATGACTATTATGTAGAACCCTGCTCCTTCCAGTTTTGAATTAAAGTCAGTTCCAAGCAATATTATTCCTCCTCAAAAGTCTTTTCAAAATAATCATTCCCTTTCACCCAGAATTGCGATGTAAAATACCGTGATCATCAGAGTCATAACTATCATGAACAAGGCTAGCGCAGAGCCATAACCGAAGTTAAGGTGGTTTAGCGTAACCCTGTAGATATATAGACTTAATGGTTCAGTAGCAGTTCCCGGACCACCTGTGGTTAGTGCATAAGGAGTATCAAAAACCTGAATCGCAACAATAGTTCGGAAGATAAGAGCAATTAAAAAGGAAGATTTAAGCTGGGGCAAAGTAATGTACCGAAAAGCCTGAAACCCTGTTGCACCATCTACAGTACCGGCTTCGTAAAGCTGCTTTGGTATTGACTGTAGGCCGGCCAGCAAGATGAGTGCCACGAAAGATGAAGTTTTCCATGTACTCGTGAAGATAAGTGAAAACATTGCCAGTTGACCGTTTCCAAGCCAAGCTATAGATTCCTGAATAAGACCTAAGCGCATTAAGCTACCGTTCAAAACTCCATAACTTGTGTCAAAAATCCATGACCAGGCTAGAGCTGTGAGAGCCCGGGGCATTGCCCAGGGTAAGATTACAGCAGCTCTTGCAAGCCAGCGACCAGGGAAAGTTCGGTTCACTACAAGAGCCATTCCTAAACCTAAAATTGTCGGGAATAAAACAGATCCCGATCCATAAATTGCCAGTACCTTGAGTGAATGGTAAAACCGGGGATCTGTAAACATTTTGATATAGTTTTTTGCGCCGACGAAAGGGGTTCCCAACCAGGGCATACTCAACCTTACTGTGTGAAGGCTCAAATTAATTACCCTAATGAGCGGGTAAATAACCATACCCAGGAGAAAAAGAACTGCAGGTGCCAGAAGTATCACCATAAGCTCTTTCTCCGTCAGATCTCCCTGTAGTAGCCTTTTTATATTTGACCAGGAAAAATAACCAAAAGTTCTTGCAAAAGCTTTCACCAAAACCTCCCAATTTAGCAAGCAAAGCCACACCCCAAGTTTTACCCTGGGGTGGGCTCGCTACTCCTTTTAATGAAACTCTAAAACTTACCTGGATTATTTATAAAGCGGTAATTCTTCCAGATCTTCAGCTGCAGCGTCAAGTGCTTCCTGAGGGGTTTTATTTCCTGCGAGTGCCGCTGAGAGCTGATTTCTAATTGCCGAACTTACTTCGGGATAGGCAGGACTCTTTGGTCTGGATTTTCCTGTTTCGAGTATGGGAAGAAGTTCCTCGAACCAGGGATTGGTTTCTAGAACCTCCTCGTCCTTGTAAACCGCTTTCATGGTAGGTGGGTCTCCCCTAACCAAAGCTGCTTTTTTTCGCGTTTCGTAGGAAGATAATTTCTTAACCACTTTCCATGCAAGATCTGGATTTTCAGTATTTGCATTGACGCCGAATTGGTATCCACCAAGACAGACGTTCGGGTCGTGCCCCGGGAAAGCGGGTGGAGTGTCAATTCCTACTTTACCTTTCACTGCGGAGTCCTCACTTTGTAACCGTCCCCAGGCATATGGCCAATTCAACATGAATATGGCTCGTCCATCTTGGAAAATCACTCGACTATCATCTGTTTTAGTAGTTATAACCCCCTTATCTGCCACTCCATATTTGCTGTAAAGATCTTTCATCATCTGGAGTGCCTTAACGCCCTTTTCATTATTAATTATTACGTTTCCGTTTTCGTCCAGTATCGAGCCGTCCAAACCCCAGAGGAACTCAAGGTAGTTGGCCAATAGTCCTTCAATATTAGCTCCTTGGAAGGTGATACCCCGAAGGTTGGGGTCGTCCTCTCCGTCCAAAATGACATTGGCCTGGGAGATCATTTCATACCAAGTTTCAGGTGGGTTGTCAAAACCATATTTCTCAAGTAGGTCCTTTCGATAATAAAACAACAGCGCACCAGCAGCTCCAGGGGTTCCAACTAATTTACCCTCTACTGTTAAAGCATCTATATAACCTTCAAAAAACTTGTCTTTCCATTCTTCGTCAACGTAATCATTTAAATCCATAACCCAATCTGCACTGGCAAATGTAGAGGGCCAGACTATATCCATATTAATTATATCGGGCGTAGAACTATTAGCAGCGAATCTGGTTGTATAGTAGTTAAGTTGTTTTTCCGAAGTTCCCGGCAACGGATTGAATGTAACCTGACCTTCAAATTCCTCTAAACTCTCTCGAAAGACCTTTTCTCTATCCGTCCTGCTGTCAAAGGCAAACTCCACTTCATCCTGAGCTATTACTGTCGCAAATCCGCCAAATACTAGCCCTAAAACGAGTAAAGAAATGGCAATTTTTTTCATTAGTTACCTCCTAGTTTTTAAGTTAAATTAACTCTTAGAACTAACTGAACAATTTTAAATAAAGATATAACTTATCACCCCTTGAATTATTCTTAATTTGGAAGTTTTTTAGCTTGACTCATTGTGCGCTATTTCCTGCCTCATCGTAGTTTTCTAATACCACTTCTTTAGTATCTCGGGTGTGCTTACGGACTTTTTGCTCAGCCTTAGAGCCAGCCCCCGCTTCCAAGAACTTAAAGATTTCTTTATGATCTCGTAAAGATTTTTCTGCCCTCCCCGGGATTTGAACGGAAGAAGCCATAAGTATTCTCGCCTGGTAACGCAAATTTTGTACCACATTTTGAAGTCTTGAGTTTTCACTTATCCGACCCAAAAGGCTGTGGAATTTAGAGTCATGATCAGCATATTCCTCTAGATCCTCTTTATTAAGGGATTCTTCCATAGAATTGATGAGTTCTCTAAACCTATTAATTCCACTACGATCGATCTTCTCCGCAGTTTGTCGGGCCGCAAGACCTTCAAGAACTTCTCGGAGATCATATATTTCTATTATATCCTCCTGAGCAATCTCTACTACATAAGCCCCTCTATTTGGGTAAATATCAACCAAATTCTCCCGTTCTAGTCGGCTCAAAGCTTCTCTTACTGGGGTTTTACTTACCCCCAACTCATCAGCAAGATATTGCTCCCCAAGCTTAGCCCCCGGGGAAAAATTCCTTTTAGTAATATTCTTTAGCAGGATGTCATAAACTCGGTCGGTCTTATTTGGGTAGCTTTCTAGTGAAAGTAGATCGCCGTCTTCTTCTTCCGGCCTGGTACTTTCTTTCATTGTTATCTTCCTTTGATATTATCTTTCTTTGATTATTTGATTTTGGTTACTTGAAAATTTTTATAGATTGTATATTATTTACTTCGTATAAGATATTATATACAAAAATTTTCCAGTGTCAACATTCCTGCTTCGGGAAGGTTCTAAGCCTGTATAAATTGATCATAAGTACTGTGTGGCTGTGTGAAAATTATAAAGGAGGCATAAAATAGGTCCTATTTAGCTTTAATTGTTGAAGTCAAGCAGTCTCTGCAAACCATTTCGTCCGAGTCGCAGGCGTAGCAATAATTACCCTTATTGTCATTTACAATACGGTTTATCGAGAGGTGAAAGACGTGAAGTATCAAATTTTTATTCATGAAAAGGAAGATGACGTTGGTGTAGCCGTTACCGATTTAGAGGAGGGCAGGCAAGCCAGAGCCAAAGTATTGAAATCGCAGGAGTTGGTGGAAAAACAGGTCACTCCAAGAGAGGAAGTGCCGCTGACTCACAAAATTGCATTAGTCGACCTGGAAGAAGGAGATGAAGTCATAGAATACGGAGAAGTTATTGGCAGGGCATCCCAGCAGATCGAGGCAGGGGAACACGTTCACACACACAATATTAAAAGCTTAAGAGTATGAGGTGTTACCGATGAGCAATCAAAAGTTAAAAGGTTATCGCAGAGAAAACGGAGCAATAGGCATAAGAAACCATGTAGCGATAATACCAGTTGACGATATCTCAAATGCGGCCGTCGAAGGAGTGTCAAAACTTATCCCTCAGACCACCCCTCTCCCACATCCTTACGGTCGTTTGCAGTATGGAGAAGATCTAGAATTACTCTTCCGAACTCTAATAGGCCATGGAAAGAATCCCAACGTCGGCGCCGTGATCGTTATCGGGATCGAGCCCAACTGGACCGAAAGGATTGTTGAGGGAATTGCAGAGACTGGTAAGCCGGTGGCGGGTTTCAGCATCGAAACCCATGGGGATCTCGAAACGATCCGCAGAGCTGCGAAAAAGGCTAAAGAATTCGTTCAGAAAGTTACTGAGATTCCCCGCGAACCGATCGATCTGGAAGAAATGACCTTCAGTGCCAAATGTGGAGAGTCCGATACGACTACAGGTCTGGCTTCCAACCCTGCTGTAGGTGTCGTCACCGACAGGTTAGTGGAAAAAGGTTCAACGTTCATAATTGGTGAGACGTCCGAGGTTACAGGAGCAGAACAAATAATCGCTGACCAGGCTGTGAACGAGAAGGTCAAACAGGATTTCCTCGATATGTTTGACGAGTACATGGAAGATATAAAATCCCACGGCGGGGACATTCATGGTTCCCAGCCCACCCAGGGTAACATTGCCGGAGGTCTATCCACTCTAGAAGAAAAGGCCCTTGGAAATATAGAAAAAGCAGGAGAATCTCCCATTCAGTCAGTTTTAGATTACGCCGAAGAGCCCTCAGTGAGCGGCCTGCATTTCATGAAATCGTCGTCGGCGGCAGCAGAGATGGTTACTCTTTGTGCCGCAGCTGGTTCAGCAGCGCATTTGTTTACGACGGGTCAGGGAAATATTGTGGGCCACCCCCTCCTTCCTGTTATCAAAACTACGGCAAACCCAAAAACTGCTCGCGAAATGGACGAGCACATTGACGTTGACATATCCGGACTATTGAAGCAAACGATGAAAATGGAGGAAGCGGGTGATGCTTTGATGAAGGCCTTAAAGCGTACTATAAATGGGAGACGCACTGCAGCAGAAACCCTGCGTCATAAAGAATTTATACTAACGAAACTCTATCCTTCAGCCTAGGAGTTCTAATTAACACTCAGGGAAAAGCTGTAACAGGGAATTTTTTTGAGATGAAAGTGAGATGAAAGATCGCTCTAATATATATTAAAACCGGGAGGGAAGCTAAAAGTGAAAGTTAAAGGAAAAAAGGTGTGGAATCTTTTGCGCGAAAAGCAGGCAACAGTGCTGGCGGCTAATACCAGGTCTGAACTTTCGATCGAGCCCATAATGGCCGCAGTAGAGGAACTGGATAGCATAGTGGCAATAGAACTAGCCAAGAACGAATGCTTTGATCCCTGCTTTACGGGAATCAAGCCCGATGAACTAAGTAAACTGGCAGATAAGTACGCTTCAAAAGTAGGGGATCCGGCCTATTTTATGCACGAAGACCACAATACATTTGGAGCAAACGGGGGAACCGAACAAGAAAAGAAAAAATCAGAAGAGTTTCGAGATATCGGTATGGAAAGTGGTTATAGTTCATTCAGTGTGGACGCTTCATATCTTCCCCTGGAACAAAACATCGAAGCTACTCTGGAACTCGCCCGGCCGATAGTTGACGCCGGACACGGGTTGGAAGTAGAAGTAGGCGAGATAAAGAAGGGAGGGATTTCCGAAGTAGGAGAGTCTGCTTATTTTGCTCAACGTCTAACAGAGGAAGGTCTCCAGCCCCAGTTACTGGCGATTAACAACGGATCAAAGCATGGCCATTATGGGGAGGGAGAATGGCCTCATATAAATCTTCGTCGTACTTACGATATTGCGAGGTCGATAGAGCAATACGGGTTCAGCGGTATCGCCCAGCATGGAACTTCGGGAACAAATAAACAGGTACTTCATCAGTTCCCAGAACACGAAATCAAGAAAGCGAACGTAGCTACGGAGTTTCAAGATGTAATAATGAAACACATACCTGAAACTTTAAGGAAAGAACTGGAATCTTGGTCTGAAAAACATGGACAGCCAGTGAAATTCGCCCACAAAGAATACAGGGAAAAGTTTATGAATATCGATAAGGAATATAAGGACAAAATATTCCGTGGTACTTTCGAGAAAGCGAAGGAATTCATTCGGGCTTTCAATGCTGAAGGTTTGAGCAAGGAGCTTTAAGGTTAATAACTCCACACCAACCTGCGGGGTTTCTTCGATGTGTGGTTAATCGAGCTCAAACATGAGAGTTTAATAGAAGGTCTGGGGTGGACTCCAGGCCTTCTTTTGCTTCAAAAGAACCAACCTGGAAAACGAATCTTTAACTAGCCTCATAAACAAGGAGTGATAATGTGAGCGCAGCTCCTTCAGGCAATCTTTTAGTGGCTCAATCAGGAGGACCGACAGCGGTAATTAACAATAGTCTTTACGGAATAATCAAGGAAAGTAAAAAACATCCGGAAATAAATAGAATCTATGGCTCCCTCCATGGCATCGAAGGAGTACTAGAAGAAAACATAGTCGATCTTAACGAGGAAAGCTTGGAAAATATTGAAGGGTTAAAGGAAGCACCTGCCTCCGCTCTCGGGTCCATAAGGTACAAAGTGACGGAAGACGATTATTCAAAGATATTATCCGTCTTCGAAAAATTAAATATACGATACTTCTTCTATATCGGCGGCAACGACTCCATGGATACGGCTGACAAAGTAGCCAGGTTAAGTCGGGAATCCGGACGAGACTTACGGGTGATTGGTGTTCCGAAGACAGTTGATAACGATCTAGTCGAAACGGACCATTGCCCGGGTTACGGCAGCGCGGCCCGCTATACCGCAATTACAGTAAGGGAAATAGGCATAGACGTAGAAAGTCTCCCGCCTCCAGTGACAGTATACGAAACCATGGGTAGAAATAGTGGTTGGCTGACAGCTTCTACTGCACTTGCTAGAGGAGATAAATACCCGGCCCCAAACTTGATTTACTGTCCGGAAAGACCTCTCGACAAGGATAGATTTCTCAATGACGTTCAGAAAACCTATGACGAAATGGGTTACGCCTTAATAGCGGTCAGCGAAGGTCTGAAGGATAAAGACGGAAATCCAATCTCTATGGCTGAAGATGAGGTCAAGTCCGACGATTTTGGTCATGCCTTGCCTGGAGGCGTAGGAAGCCGCTTATCTGATCTAATAAGTGATGAGCTGGGCCTGCGGGCCAGGGACGAGAAGCCGGGGCTAGCTGCTCGTTGTTCCTCACAACTAGCTTCGGAGGCCGATAGAGAAGAAGCCAGGAGACTGGGAACCGAGGCGGTAATATCAGCTATGGACGGATTATCCGGAAAGATGGTCGCTCTGAACCGGAGAGACACTGAAAGGTACCAGGTAGAGATAGTTCCGGTCCCTCTTGCAAAGGTGGCAAATGCGGAGAAGAAGATGCCGTCAGAGTTTATTAACGCCGCAGGGAACGACGTAACTAAAAAGTTCTTTGAGTACGCTCGGCCATTAATTGGGGGCAAATTACCTGAATACGTCAAGCTAGAAAAGAAACGTATCAATGGGTAAGTTTGATTTGGGCTAAAACTCAAGTCGGTAATTCCAATCAAAATGCTGGAGTTCACGGTGAACTTTAGCTAGACAAGCCTACCGCCGGGTTTCTGAATAGCGAATTACTCAATTGGCTCAGGCTGATAGGCTCACCCAACCTCTCGGAAATCCTGTGAAAATCAGGATATAATTGTGGTGATCAATGTGAGAACTTACGAGCTATTCATTGGCGGAGAGTGGAAGAAAAGTGATGAAAAGATTGAGGTAAAAAATCCCTTTAACAGGGAACTGTTGGCTGAGACGTTTATTGCGTCTGATAACGAAGTTGACGAAACCGTCCTTCTCGCTTCTGAGATTCAAAACCACTGGAAAGACATCGATCAGCCGAAGAAAGCCGAATATTTAAGAAATATTGCATCAAGTATTGAAAATCGAAGCGAAGAATTTGCAAAACTTGAAACCCGGGAGTGCGGAAGACCGATAGTAGAAACCCGATCGGATATCGAATCAGTTGTGGCCATCCTGCACTATTATGCCGGTCTCGCGGATAAAATTGAAGGCCAGACAATTCCCGTTCAGGGTAAAAGGTTCAGTTTTACTCTGAAGGAGCCACTTGGGGTCACAGCTCATATAACTCCCTGGAACTTTCCACTAAAACTGGCAATAAGAAGCATAGTTCCCTCACTGATTGCTGGGAATAGTGTTGTCTTGAAACCACCCGTGGAAGCTCCGCTGACCTGTTTGGAATTTGCCAGGGAGGCTGATAAAGCCGGACTCCCCAAAGGTGTTATAAGCGTTATACCCGGAACGGGTAGTGAAGCTGGAGAAGCCCTGGTGAATCACGAGGAGATAGCGGGAATTGGCTTTATAGGTTCTTTAGAAGTCGGCAGGCAGATTGCGGAAAAGGCTGGTCAAAAGATGGTTCCTACTGTAATGGAACTAGGCGGAAAAAGCCCTCAGATAGTCTTTCCCGATGTCGATATACCCAAAACTGCCCAGGGAGTCATGGGAGGGATATTTAGAGCTTCTGGCCAATCCTGCAATGCCGGCTCGAGGTTGTTCGTTCACGAAGGCATTTACCGTTCATTTCTGGAAGAGCTGACACGCCGCACCGAGTCATTGGTTCTGGGCAACGGTCTCAACAGCGAAACCGATATTGGGCCACTTATCAACCAGCAGCAATTCGAAAAAGTGAGACGCTTCGTGGATCAGGGAGTTGAAAACGGAGTGAACGTTATAACTGGAGGAACAGTAGCCGGAGATAAACACCTGAATAAAGGATATTTTTATCACCCTACGCTGTTGACGAACGTAGAAAAATGTTCTCCACTTGATCAAGAAGAAATATTTGGACCTGTTATGGTGATTCACGAATTCTCTAAAAAGGAAGAGGTAATAGAAGAAGCAAATAACGTAAAGTATGGACTCTATGGGGGTATATGGACCAATGATTTGTCTCTTGCCCACGAAGTCGCGCAGGGCATAAGGGCGGGAGGTATATCTATCAACGAATACCCATCCGTTTTCCCCCAGCTTCCTTTTGGAGGGGTAAAAAATAGTGGAGTCGGTAGAGAGCAGGGGAAAGAAGCGGTAGAAAATTTTCTTCAAACAAAGAGTGTTACGATCAATCTCGACGGGTGACGTTAACCAAAAAAGACCTCCATCAAATTGAGTCTAAAAGCACTTCTGAGTCAATTACCCCACACCAAGGTGCGGGGCTTGTAGAAAAGCAAATTTGACTACGGATTTTGGTCTTTTACAAAAGAAGACCCAGCATCACTCAAATGAGGAAAGCTGCTTGGGCTAAGAATCCGTTAATTTTAGCTATTCGCTGGGCGATCTTGGAACTAGCCTAGAGTACTTGAGCCAAGTTGCAGGTCTCATTTGAGTGCCGGAGGTAAACCAGCCGATTCCTCCCCAGGGGGTGCCCTGGGGCTTCCTCGGCAAGTTTTGGTGACAATTGGAGCAAAAGGAAACCAAAAAGTAGTTGATAATATGAGCATCATCCTCAAATACGGGAAAGAAGAGATAGGTATTAACTTGCCGGAGAGCAAGGTTATGGAGATTGTTCGACCCGAGTTAGAAAAACCTACCCGGGACCCAAGGACTTTGGTAGCAAATTCCCTCGACAGTCCAGAAGGGAAAAAAGAACTTAAGAAAGTAGTTAAAAGCTTCGAAAGGAATCAGTCGATTACCATAACCCTTGAGGACCATACTCGTCCTGTTCCTACCGAGCCTGTAGTTATCCCGTTATTGGAAAAGCTGAACTCTATCGGTGTACCCAAAAAAAATATTACTTTCCTGATAGCTACCGGCAACCATAGAGATCTAACTAAGGAAGAAATGATGGAGCTGAGGAATATCGTGGGATCAGGGCCAGCACTGGTAAATCATCATTCGGCTAACCAGTCCGAACTTACCAGAGTAGGAGAATTAACTTATCCTGATGGTACCAAAAAAGATCTTTTGGTAAATAGCAGCCTGATCTCAGCAGATATTACCCTCCTTACGGGAGACGTAGAATTCCACCAGCTTTATGGCTATGGAGGTGGGGCGAAATCCATCCTGCCCGGAACCGCGGACGCGGAGTCCGTCCGATTCAACCACTCTCTCATGGATATACCGGAGGCTCAATCCGGCAATCTAAACAACCCGCTCAGAGATGCGGCCGAAAAAGCTGCCGATCTCGTTGGCGTAGATTTCTCGGTAAATCTTGTATTAAATCCTGAAAAAGAGGTAATAGATTGTTATTCCGGAGATGTACATAAGGCATTCAACAAGGCCGTTAACAAAGTGGATGAGCTATACAAAGTTCCTTACGGGCAAAAATCCCACCTTGTAGTAGTAGAAGCAGGAGGTTACCCAAAAGATATTGACCTGTATCAAGCCCAAAAAGCTGTGGAAAACGGACTTGAACTGGTAGAGCCTGGAGGAGACCTCGTCCTAGTTGCAAAATGTCCAGATGGCTGGGGGTCTTCAACCTTTAAAGATTGGGTTAGTTCTGTTGATAATTTGGATCAGGTAGAAGAGAAGATTAATGAAAAATTCGTCATTGGGGGGCATAAAGCTTATATCTATGCGAAGGAAAAAAGACAGGCAAATCTTTATCTTATTTCCGATTTAAAGGATAACCCGGATTTAAGAAAAATATTTACCCCGATCACCAGGGAAGCGTTAGAGGAAAAAGCAAAAGAGGTAAGCTCTATATCCATACTTAAGCTGGGTTCTTCTACTGTACCGGTGAAGGAGCACAAATAACAAGTTTAAATCATAAAAAGAGGAGTGGAATATGTACGGTGTAAATGGCAAATATCTGGACGTCGATCTCTCGAATGAAAAGACTACTGACTACGAAATCCCCGAAAAATGGTACGAACTTTTCCTCGGTGGCAGAGGTATAGCAGCTAGAATACTGGCCGAGGAACTCCAGGGGGGCGAAGAACCCCTGGGGCCGGAAAACTTATTGATATTTTCGGTTGGCCCCCTTCAGGGGACAAATCTTGGAGGGGCGGGCCGCCACTGTGTAACGGCAAAATCACCCAAGACAAATAGCATCTCCGATTCCTACGCGGGTGGCTTTTTCGCTCATGAACTCGCGCTATCGGGCTACGATGGCATCATTATAAGAGGTAAGTCCGAAATTCCCGTTTACCTGACCCTGGTTGACTCAGAAGGAGAGGTTGAACCTGCAGATGATCTATGGGGAAAAACCACCTATGAAACGGAGTCAACACTCAAGAAACGCTACGATGGAAGTAAGGTCAGTTCCATAGGCCCGGCAGGAGAGAATCAGGTTACTTTTTCCTGTATTATAAATGATATGGGAAGAGCAGCGGGCCGACCTGGATTTGGTGCGGTTATGGGGTCGAAGAATTTGAAAGCCGTAGCAGTAAGGGGTTCGGAGGATAAAGAGTATTACGACAAGGAAAAATTCTCCGAAGTTCGAAGAGATTTCGCCCAGAAATTGACAGACGAAAAGGGCCAGGAGTTCGGTAAATACGGGACCCCTGGAGGAGTGCTAGGGTTGAACGAAACGGGAATACTTCCGACGGAAAACTTTCGCAGAGGGGAGTTCGAACAAGCTGAACAAATAAGCGGAGAAAAGCTGTACGAAGATTACCTCGTTGAACGGGATACCTGCGCCGGATGTCCCATTAGGTGTAAAAGAGTAGTTAAAACTGAATTCCTGAACGAGGAAGTAGACGGAGCAGGACCGGAGTATGAGACTGTAGCTGCCCTGGGATCTTTGGTTCTGAATGACGATCTATCTGCGATATCGCTCGCAAACAAGAAGTGTAATGAATACGGACTGGACACTATCTCCGCCGGAGTGACGATTGCGTACGCTATGGAGGCTCACGAAAAAGGTTATCTTGATTCACCCGATAATCTTGATCTAACCTGGGGAAACGCGGAAACAATTATTAGCATAATTGACAAGATGGGAAAAAGGGAAGGCTTTGGAGATTTCCTGGCGCAAGGAATTGAAAGTCTTGAAGACAAATTAGGAACGAATTTTGCTCAGCAGATAAAAGGTCAGGAGCTACCGATGCACGACCCCAGAGGGAAGAAAGGATTCGGATTGAGTTACGCTACAAGTCCCCGCGGTGCTACCCACGTAGAAGGAATGCACG
This sequence comes from Candidatus Bipolaricaulota bacterium, assembly GCA_018334915.1. Taxonomy (GTDB): domain Bacteria; phylum Bipolaricaulota; class Bipolaricaulia; order M55B111; family M55B111; genus JAGXLP01. The sequence continues at coordinate 8,797 of JAGXLB010000015.1, read as the reverse complement.
ATACCGTATTTGAGTCAAACGAAACTGCGGCTGAGCTTGGATTCGGCGACACTTACGACAGGCTGGCGCTGGAGGACAAGGCAAAACTGGCAAAGGTCTATGAAGACCTCATGTCCTTTACAAATAGCGCAATTATGTGCCGATTTACTACGTTTAACCGAGCCGGGGATCGCTACAACTACCCGGAACTGCGCGAAGGACTTAATGCCGTTACTGGCCGAGACATAGGCCCACAAGAGATGCTGGATATAGGAGAGCGGGGGCTTTTATTGTTGAAGCTTCTTGCTTTTCGCGAAGGCTACCAAAGGAAAGATGATGATCTGACGGATCGATTAAAAAGCCGGTTGCCGTCGGGTGGAAGCAAGGGTGAAGGAATACCTCAAGAGGACTTAGAAACAATGAAAAAAGAATACTATGAACTCCGAGGGCTTGAAGAAGAAGGAATATCGAAAGAGAAACTCAACCGTTTGGGGCTGGACGATCTTGCTATTTAGGTAAGCAAGTATTCAATCTATCGGGAAAGATACCAATCTCTCCGGAAATATCGTCAAATGGTCTACTTAAACCAGAAATATTGGAATTAGATTAAACTATTTCGGGCTGATGGCGTCATTTACGATTTAACCAAAGACCTGCTAAAATTATTCCAAAGATAGGTAATTTCTTTGATGTTTTTTTAACTTAACCCGGATAAGTCCATCGATTTGTCTTCCCGATTTATCCAAAAAAGGGGCGGAGATATATGGGTAACGAATCTTCTAAAACTTACGAAAAGAGTGATAAGTCGAAAGTTGAAAACCTCCTTACTAAAATGACACTCGAGGAAAAAGTTTCTCAACTGGGATCCGTTTTGCCCGGGGAATTGCTTGAAGACGGGGAGTTCTCAGAGGAGAAAGCTAAAGAAGTTTTGTCAAATGGAATAGGTCACATCACCAAACCGGGCGGCGAGAGCGGGTTTCAACCCAAAAAAACGGCTGAACTTGTCAACAAAATACAGAACTTCCTGGAAGAGGAAACGAGACTCGGAATTCCCGCGATGGTCCACGAAGAGTGCCTCAGTGGGTACATGGGTTCGGGAGGAACAACTTACCCTCAGATAATAGGCCTTGCAAGCAGCTGGAACCCTTCTCTTATAGAGGATATAACGGCAAAGATCAAAGACCAGATAAGAGTCCTAGGAGGGCATCAGGTCCTCGCACCGGTACTGGATGTATCTCGAGATTACAGATGGGGCAGAGTGGAAGAAACTTTTGGAGAAGACCCGTACCTGGTAGCTACAATGGGAAAAAGTTACATAGACGGACTTCAGGGTGAGAATCCGCGCGAAGGCATATCTGCTACTGCGAAACACTTCTGTGCTCACGGGGCACCTGAAGGTGGACGCAACCACTGCTCGGTAAACGTATCGGATCGAGAACTCAGGGAGACTTTTTTGTTCCCTTTTGAGGCGGCAGTAAAAAAGGCGGAAATTGGAGCTATCATGAGCGCCTATCACGATATCGACGGAGTTCCATGTTCTTGCTCTCATAAGCTATTGACTGAAATCCTTCATGAGGAATGGGATTTCGATGGATTTGTTATTTCGGATGGCCACAGTATAAAGTTACTTCATACAACACATTCCGTAGCAGAAAATGAAAAGCAAGCAGGAATTATGGCCCTGAAGGCCGGCCTTGATTTAGAAGGGCCAACAACAGAATGTTTTGGAGAACCTCTGATTGAAGCGGTTAGAGAAGATCTTATTCCGGAAGAAAGGATCGACAGAGCAGTAAGACGACACCTGGAAGCAAAATACAGCAAAGGGCTTTTCGAGCGGAAAAACACTGGAGAGGTAGCTAATATGGAAGATTATTTTGGTACGCCAGAGCACAGGGATTTAGCACGAAGAGCCGGACGTGAGTCCATAGTATTACTCAAAAACAATAATGATATCTTACCCCTGTCCAAGGACTTAGAGTCGATAGCGGTAATAGGACCAAATGCTGACAGCAAGAGGAACCTGCTCGGTGACTATGCTTACGGGGGCCATACTGAAAATAAAGATATTTCCAACGTTACTACTATTCTCGATGGAGTGAAGAATAAAGTATCCGAGGAAACCGAGGTTTATTACGCCGAAGGGTGTAAAGTTAAGGGAGATTCCAGGGAAGGGTTTGATGAGGCGATAAATATAGCGAAGAGTGCTGAGATTACCCTTATAGTTATCGGAGGTAAGTCCGGCTTTGGGTTCTTTCCGCCCGAAGGAAAGGAAAATAATTTTGGCCAAACAACTGGAGAAGGAAACGATAGGACGGACCTTAACCTGCCTGGAGTACAGCGAGAGTTAGTAAAGAAAATTCATGAGACAAAATCGGAGACAGTTGCAGTGCTGATAAACGGAAGGCCGTTATCCGTCAACTGGTCCCAGAAGAATTTATCCGCAATTGTTGAGTCTTGGCTTCCAGGTGAGGAAGGGGGGAATGCTGTTTCGGACGTATTATTCGGGGATTACAATCCTGGCGGTAAACTACCCGTAACAATTCCCAAGAAAGTGGGCCAACTTCCTATATATCACAGGCGGAGGAAGGTTTCAAAAGAACGTCGCTACGTTTTTACCGATAACGATCCGCTTTATCCATTTGGTTTTGGTCTGAGCTATACAGATTTTGTCTATTCGGAGCTGGAGATAAAACCAAAAAAGGCTAAACCGGATTCTGAGATAAGGGTTTCATGCAGTGTGGAAAATATCGGGGATATGGTTGGAAGGGAGGTCGTCCAGTTATACATCCAAGATGAGTTTGCAAGCATAACAAGACCGGAGAGGGAACTCAAAGGATTCAAAAGGATAACTCTCGAGCCGGGTAAATCTAAGAAAATTTCTTTCCACCTTCCAACTGACCTGCTCGGATTTTACGGTAAGGATATGGAATTAGTGGTAGAACCGGGTAGATTCAAGGTCTTAATAGGAGGGTCCTCAGAGGATATTAGATTGACAGGAGAGTTCGAAGTTTTCGGAGAAAAAAGATTTCCCATTCAGCGCGAGCGCTCTTTTTCAACTGAAACGACCGTCAAATAAAACCTACCTTTACGGCGGAGTAACCAACTTAAAATGCTGGGCCGTAGATACCTCCACGTCAAGATACAGGATTTTTGAAAACACCAATTGATCCCCAGAGGTGACCGGGGTTCTCGGAGTATTTTGGTAAAAAAGATGGAATTAGTTAGGGGGAAAGATACTTTTTCCAGTAGAAGTTTTCCCAGGGGCGGAAGTTGCCCGAATAGTCGGCATAGATTATAGTTAGAAGCGAACCAATACTCTAACAACTAATTTTCAAAAAGGGGGGAATCTTGTTCAAAAAACTTAAAGAAGGTTTAAGAGTTAGCAAGGGCGAATTCACTGAAATCAGAGTTGAAAAAGCTCAGAGAACCAACGTTAAATACGAAAAAGACAAACTGATGAATATAGATTCGTCCGAAGAGGTGGGGGGCTTTGTAAGGACTCTGGTCCATGGAGGATGGGGCATTGCAACATTCAACTCTTTGGACGAAATTCCCGACAAAGCAAAAAAAGCTCACAGTATAGGTAAAGAAGTTTCTTCTCATTTAGAAGAATCAATCAAACTGGCGAACATCCAAACGGAAAAAGCCGAAACCAGGTCGGACCAGATAAGGGATTTCCGGGACGTTTCGTTAGAAGAAAAGCGCGACACTGTAAAACGCTATAACCGTAAGATGCTTGACTACGATGACCGAATTGAATCAACAAAAGCCGCCTATAGCGATTCGTTTAGAGAGCTTAGCTACGTAAACTCCCAGGGAACCGAACTCTATCAGGAGATACCGGATGTTACTCTTTACCTGGTCGCCATAGCGAAAGGAGAGAAGAACAACATTCAGACCGCGCACGATAGCATAGGTGAGGCAGCAGGATTTGAGCTGGTCCAGGATAAGGGGGAAATGGCGGAGGACGTGGCTTCGCAGGCGGTCTCCCTTCTGTCTGCGGATCCCGTAAAAGGCGGGCAATACACAGTATTGCTCAACCCAGAGCTCGCCGGTGTGTTTATTCACGAGGCTTTTGGTCATTTATGCGAGGCAGATCATTTCTACAAGAACGACCGACTACAGGAAATCATGACTCTGGGAAGGAAATTCGGACCCGAAAACCTTAACGTGGTTGACGAGGGCTATATCGAAGGCCGAAGGGGAAACATTCCTTACGACGAGGAAGGTGTGCCGAGACAGAAAACTTATCTGATAAAAGACGGAAAGCTTAATAGCTTCCTCCATAACAGAGAAACTGCTGCTAAAATGGGACAGGTCCCGACCGGAAATGCTCGAGCGATCTCTTACCGCTATGAGCCGATTGTTCGGATGACCAACACCTACATAGAAGCTGGAGAGAAATCTTTTGAGGACCTAATTAATTCAATTGATCGCGGGATTTACGCAAAAGATGCGTACGGAGGCCAGACCCAGCTTGAGCAGTTCACCTTCAGCGCCGGTCATGGGTTCATCATCGAGGATGGGGAAATAGGTCCGATGGTACGTGACGTCGTGCTGACGGGAAATATTTTCAGGTCTCTCGAAAATATCTCGGGCATAGGTAACGATCTTGATATAATCGGTTCGGCCGGTGGCTGCGGAAAAGGAGGACAAATGCCTCTCCCCGTCACGGACGGGTCACCTCATCTTAGAATTGAGGACGTTACCATAGGAGGAAGATAATGAAACTCCTGGAACAGGCTAACAAAAAGGCAGAAAGTGTTGAAGTATTTGAGAGGTCGAGCAGATCGATACCCGTTAAATTTAACTCGGGAGAACTGGAATCCGTTAAACACGTGGAAACGACCGGAGCGGCTCTGCGCGTTATAAACGATGGGAAACTCGGTTTTTCCACTACAACAAATCTGGGTGGAAACTCCAGAGTAGTAGATCAGGCAGTGGAAACGGCGAGTTTTGGCGAGGATGCCGGTTTCGAGTTTCCCGGATCCGTCGAAATCAATAAGGTCGATACCTTCGACCCGGAAGTATCAGCTCTCACGGCTGAAAAGCTCATCGAATATGGAAAAGAAGCAATAACCAGGTTACAGGACTTCGATCCGGACCTGGAAGTAGATGCAGGGTTGACTAAATCGGTAGGAAAAACCAGAGTTGTAAATAACAATGGCCTGGACGTAGAAGAAGAGAAAACAAAGCTATCATTGAATCTGGAAGTAAAAAAGGTTCGGGAAGGCGATATCTTTACCTTTTACGAATCTTCCACAGCCCAGAAAATGGATCAATTTGACCGGGAGGAGACGGTAGAAAAAGCGATACAGAAGGTAAAGTGGGCGGAGAGAGAATCTGGAATCGAGTCCGGGACTTATCCTGTGATATTGACACCGAGAGGCACTCTGGTTTTACTGGTTTCATTGCTCTCTGGCCTTAATGGTCAGAACGTGTTTCAGGAGACCTCGCCGCTGGAAGGAGAACTGGGTAAAAAGATTTTTTCCGAAAAACTTTCCATAGAGGATTCTGGCTCAATGGAGGGGTCACCTTCAAGGCGTAGTTTTGACGACGAGGGAACGCCAGTTCGAAAGTCTGAACTTATTTCAGATGGTGTAGTAAAAGGTTTCCTCTACGATCTTCAAACGGCGGGACAGGCGGATACAACTCCCACGGGAAATGGTGTTAAAGGTGGGCTAATGGGTGGATCCGACTTCCGATCTCCTCCGAGCATAAGCCCTACAACTCTGGCAATAAGTCCGGGGATCAAAAGTGTGGGTAAGCTTATTTCGAGCATCGACAAGGGTTTGGTGGTAGATCAGGTACTCGGGCTGGGCCAGGGTAATCTTCTCTCGGGCGAATTTTCCAATAACGTTTCAGTAGCCTACAAAATCGAAGACGGTGCAATAACTGGTAAGGTAAAGGATACGATGATTGCCGGAAACGCCTACGATCTACTAAAAGGAGAAATTAAACTTGGTAAGGAAACGGAGTGGGTAATGGGAGGACTCAAAGCTCCAGCAATCGCTCTGGATAGCGTCAATGTAGTTCGTAAGAGTTAAATTCCCGAATTGAACTGCCCCGCACCCTCCTTTAACATTAGCGCAAGGAGGACTGATGATGACAAGAGAACTTGGAAGTTCAGATTTAAGAAGAATCTGTTCGCCGGATAATTTTTCTTTCGATACGACAGAAGAGCTCGAACCATTAAAGGAGATAATAGGCCAGGATCGAGCTCTAGACGCTATTGAACTGGGACTTGGTATCAAAGACGACGAGAACCGCTATAACATTTACGTAGCGGGACAGCCGGGTACGGGGAAGAACTCTGCTGTCAACAAATTTCTAGAGAAAGTAAGTAAGGAGGAAGAAGCCCCGCCCGATATCTGCTACGTTCATAACTTTGAAAACCCCGATAGGCCTCAATACCTCCAGCTCGGGGCGGGCAAGGGTTGCGAATTCAAAGACGACATGGATGAACTCGTGGACCACCTGGAGGACGGTGTTTCCGATAGTTTCGAGACGGGAGAATACAAAAAGCGGAAAGAAGCAATCGATCAGCAATTCAACCAGAAGAAGAAATCTCTGTTCGAACAACTCGAGGAAGAGGCTTCAGAAAAAGGATTCATACTTCAGAGGACACCGTTTGGGTTAAATACCGTACCCAAAGCAGAAGACGGGGAACCTATGGACCAGCAGGAATTTAGCGAACTGGAAGACGAAAAAAGGGAGGAGCTAGAAGAACGCCAGGAAGAGCTCCAGTCAAGGATACAGGAAACGATGGAGCAGGTAATGGAGGCCGAAGAGGAACGGAATGAGAAGATGCAGAACCTTAAAAAGGAAGCAATATCGTTCCTTCTCGATCCAATGTTCCGCAAGCTCCAGGAGAAATACAAGGAAAACGACAAGGCTGTCGAATATCTCCGAAACGTCAAAGAAGACATCCTCGAAAACATAGATGAAATTACCAACCAGAATTCCGGTGGCCAGCCAGCCCCGATGGCTCAGATTGCCTCCAATCAGGACCAATTCGTGAAATATCGTGTTAACGTCCTGATAAACAATGGTGATACCGAAGGAGCACCGGTCATTACAGAAGATAATGCTACTTATCCAAATCTTTTTGGCGCCGTCGAGAAAAAAGCACAGTTCGGTATGATGTCCACGGACTTTACAATGATTAAACCTGGGGCCCTTCACGAAGCTAACGGAGGCTACCTGGTTTTGAAGGCAGATAACCTCTTCCGTTACGGGTTGAGCTGGGAAGGGTTGAAAGTAGCACTGAATCAGGGAGAAATTAACATTGAAGATCCGGCTCAAATGCTAGGATACGCCTCGACCAAAGGTCTCCAGCCAGAACCTGTACCTCTTAATATTAAGGTCGTTATAATAGGAAATCGAAGAATCTACAATATCCTGAATAACCTGGAAGAGGATTTTCAGAAACTCTTCAACGTAAAATCCGACTTTGATTTCGAAATGGACTGGGAGGAAGATGAAGAGATAAAAATTGCCCGGTTTATCCGTGACCAGGCAGACAACAGTTCAGAGATCAGACACTTCAGTAACACGGGAGTTGCAAAGGTTGTTGAATACTCTTCGGAGATTGCAAGGGATAAAGAGAAACTATCAACTAAATTTAGCGAGATTACCGAACTTGTAAAGGAATCAAGCTACTGGGCAAAGCAAGAAGAAGAGGATTTCGTCAACGAGGATCACGTAAAGAAAGCAATGGAACAGAAAATAGAAAGAAGAAGCTTAATAAAGGACAAGATCCACGAGTATATTGACCGGGGAAAAATCTTAATCGACACCGAAGGAGAGGAAATCGGACAGATTACCGGGCTGTCAGTACTTCGAACCGGAGATTTCAGCTTTGGCAAGCCGTCACGGATCACTGCAAACGTTTACGCCGGAAAGGAAGGTGTGGTAAATATTGACCGGGAAGCCGACCTGTCAGGAAGCAGCCATACAAAAGGCGTGATGATACTGAAAGGCTACCTGGGCAGAAAGTTTGCCTACGACAAACCACTGTCCCTGACGGCGAATATCGCATTCGAGCAGAGTTACTCCAAGGTCGACGGGGATAGCGCATCCAGTACAGAGCTTTACGCCATAATATCGAGCCTTGCGGACGTAGGGATAAATCAGGGCATAGCGGTTACAGGTTCCGTGAATCAAAAGGGAGAAATTCAACCGATAGGTGGGGCCAAGGAAAAGGTTGAGGGGTTCTACGAGGTGTGCAAAGCCCAGGGTTTAACCGGTGACCAGGGAGTTATACTTCCAGAGAAAAACGTCGACAACCTCATGTTGAACGACGAGGTCATAGACGCTGTAGAGTCCGGCGATTTCCATATATACCCGGCAGAGACCGTTAGCGAAGGTCTCGAGATTTTAACCGGTATAGATGCAGGTGCCGAACTCGAAGACGGAGAATACGAAGAAGGAACCATATTTGCCAGGGCCGATGAAAAGATCAGGGAAATATATGACTCTCTTCAGAACAGCGAAGACGAAGAGGATTAGTTAAAAAATAAGTCACCAAAAGCCCTCACCATGAGGTGGGGGTTTGTTTTTTTCAATTCTTTCCCCAGCATCGAGCTTATCCTTCTGGACCGAATAAACACGCTCTGCCACTTATCTGGTAACTGACCTAACCTTTGAAACTCAGCAGCAGGATAGTGTAGCATTTTATGTGTAAAAATCGCTTTGGAAACCGTTCGATAAAACCAGGGATCAATTTCCCCAGCGGGGAAATTGCCCTTTCCGATCTCGGCTCGCTCTCCACCCTTTCTTCTTGTGGAATACGAAAGGGGCTAGGGTCGAGAAAATT
>JAGXLB010000127.1 GCA_018334915.1 Candidatus Bipolaricaulota bacterium | reverse complement strand
TAATCCATCCTGGCGTCAGCCGGATCAAAGGACAGTGAGGAGTCTATATCTAGAGCCCCTAACTCAAAGTCAACGCCAAATTGCTGAGAAAAGTAGCTGTCCTCATGGAAGACGGAGTTAGATGCAAGAACCATTCCTTTCCGCCTGTATGTCATGTCCAGTTCCGACCTGTAGGTTATCAACGAGGAGATTCCCGGGTTCAAGTACAGTTCATTTTCGAAACTTCCTGACAAGCTGCCGTAGGTAACTGTCGAAAACAAGAAAAGCAAGATTGAGGACGAGAGGATAAATATAAGCAGACGTGGAGTGCGTCCAGTAGTAGTGTCGATTTTCATTTCAACACCTCATAAAAGTATGTTTAACGATAGCTCCATCTTCTAATTATGGTCTGACATGCTAATATATCGAAAATAGAGTTAAGCATCAAGCTTCTTGCGAGAATGCAGTTCTGTCGGGTATTTGTTAACCGATTGCCGGAACCGATACGGCACTGGAGACGACGGAGATGGCTTTGATGAAGGATGATCTCTCGAAGCACCCTTACCTCTGTGAGTTTTCTCCCGGGCAAGTCAGTTCATCGGCAAAATGTATTCACAAACCCCGAGTTGGGGGTGGGTATCCCGCTTGATGACATCGCGATTACCCTGGTGGTTCTCTTACGGGACACGGGAATGACAGTGTAAGTTACCCACCAATGAAATGAGGCTTTCCCAGGCTGGGGGACTAATTAATTACCTCCTTGTTGCTAATTCGGGAAAAAGTCCCTTCTGTCAGAACAGAAAAGAAAATGACAAAAAGAAATAGCCAGATTAGATCCCTACAGGTAATCCTTGCTTATAGAAACACGAACGGTTTTTAACGGATTAACCACCTGGCTAACCTTGAGGTCGGAGGCAACCGAACAGAGCTTATAGGCTTCCACGGACGAAAGCGAGGTCTCTTCCACTATATGGGCAATCATTGCCTTCAAAGCTATTCTACCCGCATCTTCCAACTGCTCCGCGCTACCGAGAGTGATAAATTCCTCCTCGGAATCTATCATGGGAGTCGGAATACTTTTCTCTCGCGATTCAATTTTCAGGGTGGTGCTGGTAGCCACTTCTATACTGACCCCGCAGACTTCGCCATCGCCCTGCAAAGCGTGGCCGTCACCCAGGGAAAACAGACCGCCCTCGTGGAATACCGGCAAGAGCAAGGTAACTCCCGCTCGTACGTCCGGCGTATCCAGGTTACCGCCGTGCTTTCCCGGCGTATTACAGGGCACTCCTTCGCCTTCCGGAGCCACACCTATCGTTCCAATCATGGGTTGGATCGGCAACACAAGATCGCCAAAATTGATTCCGGCCTCGGTTATTTCGTGTATGGTGACCAAGGGTTCGTCGTACTGATTGCTCAAAAAACCGAACCCCGGCACGATACCCTGGACACCTGGGCTCTTTACCTCTATATCTTTTATCTCAACGGCAAGTATGTCTCCCGGTTTGGCCGAATTAATGTAAATCGGCCCCGTAGCCGGATTCACCTTTGCCATATCCAGGTCAGCAAGGGTATCATTTTTGCTTTTTATCTGACCGCCAAAGGCGTCCAGAGTTTCTACTTTAACGGTTTCACCGGGATCAATCTCCAGCACCGGTTCGTGACTACTGTCCATCTCGTAAATAAATTCTCCGTCCAAAGTCTTCATTTTTACCCCCTTTAACAGCTTCCAACTGGGAAAATTGGATTACTCGGATCTGAGATATTTTGGTATTATCTTTTCTTTGCCAAATATGCCCTGCGGCCTTGTTATTATAACTATCAACAGGATAATTCCCATCAAAAACATGCGCATAAATCCCGCTCTTGTCTCCATGCTACCGGGAAAAAAGTCAGTTAAGAACTCACTACCGGTCCAGACGCCCCAGACGAAAAAAGTCCCAACCAGTACACCCCTGTTATTACCGGAACCGCCAACCATGACCATCAGCCAGACTATAAACGTTGCCATAAGAGGAGTAAAATTTGTTGGGCTGACAAATCCCGTGTAGTGAACGAAGAGTCCTCCGGCAATTCCCGCAATTGCTGAACCAAGGACGAAGGATTGCATCTTGTAGCTCCAGGCATATTTGCCGGACATCAGGGCCATATCCTCATCTACCTTTATACCTCTGATAACTCGACCCCAGGGCGACCGCACTGCTTTCTGGAAGAAAAAATAGAAGCCAATCAACATGCCACCCGCAATAAGCAGGTAGAAAAAGTCATACTGTTGCGGCATCTGTGAATATAGAGGACGACTGATATCCCTAATTCCCCAGACCCCGTTTGTCAGCCACATTTCATTGTGGACTATCAGATAAATGATCTCATGGATTGCCAGTGTGGCTATAGCAAAAGGTCCGCCTTTTAATTTCAGAGCAGGAAACCCTATCAAGAAGGCAATAAAACCGGGGATTATTGCTGCTCCAACCAGGTCAAGAGGGAAAGGCACCCCAAAGCCCCCCAGATGCTCAGCCGTAGGTGCTGAAGACAGCAATGCCGCGCTGTAGGCTCCCAGCATATAGGATGCACCTATGCCAAAATTCATCAGCCCGGAAAACCCCCACTGAAAATTTAATGCAAGAGCTATAATACCGTATATCGAGGCCATAACCAGGTATGAAGCTATGTAACTTAACATCCTCTATCCCCCCTTCCTTCCGAAGATACCATGTGGTCTGACCAGCAGCACGAAAATTATCAGCACGAACGCAATTGCGGGTTTGTAGGCAGACATAACCACTCTAATATTCAGTTTGAGAAACATATCCTGCAGAAGCGAAGTAATTAACTCCTCCGAGATACCGATAATCATCCCTCCGACTAGAGCTCCGCCAAAGCTTCCCACCCCACCAACTATCACCGCGACAAACATCGGAATCAGAAAAGACCAGCCCATGGTCGGCCTGATCTGTACTTCGATCCCGTAAAGAGTTCCGCCAAGTGCGGCCAGCGAAGCTGACATGATCCATGTCCATGTAACAATTTTTTCCGTGCCAACTCCGGAAGCCTGGGCCAAAACTACGTTGTCAGAAGTTGCCCGCATGGCTTTCCCCAGCCGGGTGTATTTGAGAAACAGGTATGTCACCAGAACGAGGATCAGACTGGCTGCAACGATAAAAAACTCGTCCGGCTTGACCCTAATACCAAGCGGGAACTTTATCGCGGATTGAATTGAACCGTAGTAATGAACCTGTGGTCCCCAGATCATGCTGATCGTGGCTTTCATGACGAAAACCAGGCCCAGGGATGTCAGGGCAAGGAAAAGCGAGGATGCGTCCCTCTGCCTCAGCGTTCTGAAAATTATCTTGTCAAAAAACAGGACGACCACGCTAGTCGATGCCATCGAGAGAACTATCGCGATTAGCATGCTCCCCCCGAAAGAAAGGGAAAACATACTCCCCATATCGGGCAGGATATTGAGATACAGGTAGGTAAAATAAGCCCCCAGGGTGAAGATCGCTCCGTGAGCGAAATTGAAAAAGTTGAGAATATCCGCAACCAGTGTAACGCCAATCGCACCTAAAGTAATAATACTTCCGAGAATTATGCCATTTACTAGTGGTCCTATCATATCAATCCCTTTCTTTGTTTTTAATGATTTACGCTTGAACCTTTGACTTATCCCCCAAAGTAGAGATCCCTGACTTCTGGGTTGTCCAATAGTTCATCTGTATCGCCCGAATACTTTATCTCGCCGGATGTAAGAAGATAGCCCCTGTTCGAAGCCCTAAAAGTCTCCAGGCTCTGCGCCACGAGGAGCACCGTAACGCCCGATTCATTGATATCACCTATTTTTTCGTGCATCATTTTAATTAAATTGGGGGCTAATCCGGCTGTCGGCTCGTCCAGCAAGAGTAGATCAGGCTCCGTCATTAACCCTCTGCCCACCGCAACCATCTGCTGCTGTCCACCGGACAGGTCTCCCGCAACCTGGTTCATTCTGCTTTTTAGCTGGGGAAAGAAAGACCAGACTCGTTCGATACGATCGGAGTAATCTCCGAAATACGTATAGGCGCCCACGTCCAAATTTTCTTCTACCGTGAGGGTAGGAAAGATGTGATCGTCCTGAGGTACCCAGCTAAGTCCCCTCTTTACAACCTTATCTATCGCCCAGTTGGTGACTTCTTGATCCTTGAATTCTATCTTACCTTTCTTGGTCGGTACGGCCCCAACTATAGTTTTTAACAAAGTGGACTTACCGGCACCGTTAGGGCCGATAACTGCCACTAGATCGTCCGACTCAATTTCTGCGGTTATGTCGAAAATAACTTCCATATCGCCATAACCGGCAGTAACCCCGTCGACTGTAAGAATGTTCATTTTACTCCTTAATCAGACCCTTTCCTCCTCTCCCAGATAGGCCTCGATAACCTCCTGGTTCGACTTGATTTCCTCCGGAGAGCCACTGGTGAGGTTAGTTCCCTCTACAACCACAATTATCGGGTCACAGAGGTTCATAATTACGTTCATGTCATGCTCCACGACGAAAAACGTGACGTTTTTATCGTCACTTATCCGCTTGATGTAGTTGTTTACTTTCTGCTGCAGCGACGGGGGAACACCGGCACCGGGTTCGTCAAGCAAAACAAGTTCGGGGTCTGCCATCATCATTCGACCCAGGTCCAGCAACTTCTTTTCTCCTCCGGGGAGATTTCTGGCAAGTTCTTCCTTTCTGTCGGCCATTTCAAAAAACTCAAGCACTTCGATAGCTTTTTTCGTGAACTTTTTCTCTTGTTCCTCTATCTTCGAACCCTTTGTCCATATATTCCAAAAATTTTCACCCAGCTGCTGAGTTGGCATTATCAGAAGACTTTCCAGAACAGTCATGTCCTCGTAGCCGCGGACTATCTGGAATGTTCTAAATAACCCTTTGTGAAATATTTCGTTTGGCGGCAATTCCGTTATGTCCTCTCCTTTGAAGTAAACTCTACCGCTGTCCAGAGGGTGGAAACCGGTGACCAGGTTGAAAAGAGTCGTCTTTCCGGCGCCGTTCGGGCCAATAAGCCCGGTGATTGAACCCTTCTCGACGCCAAACGAGCAGTCACGGACTGCCTGAATGCCACCGAAACGCTTATTTGCTTTTTCGATCTCTAATAGCATCTTTTCAGAGCTCTTATGTGGTAATTTGAAAAGGAAATACAGACCTCCAGCTGGATTGGCTCAAGCGGAGGTCTGTATTTTAAAATTAGCTTTTTAGCCCGTTACTCTCTTTCGGGAATTTCGGTCCTCACCGTTTTGATCTTCCCGTCTTCAATCTTCCAGATTAGAATTCCCGAAATAACGTCACCGTTTTCGTCAAAATCAACAGAACCGGCTGCCCCTTCGTAATTGATGTCCTCTCCAGCTTCTATCAGTTCCAGGGCTTTTTTAATACTTTCTGCTCCTGCTGTAACTTTTTCGCCTGGCGGGTTAGCCACGGAGCGTAAATTATCGCGAATGGCCTTGCCCGGATCCTCCTCATAAGCGTCAGGGTCCGAAGCTGCCATAGCAAGTCCGATAACTATGGCGGCATCGTAAGCCTGTTCACTGAACCCAGCTTTCGGCTCATGTCCGTACTTGCCCCTGAAAGCTTCGTGATAGAGGTTGTAAGACGGGGATTCGGATGTGCCTGGGGATGTACCGTACATGTCGTTCAATACGTCGCCCGTTTCGTCCGCGATCTTCTGTGCAAACATGCCGTCAGTGAAGAGGAATTGATCGAAGTACTCGCCGGCGATAGCCTCTCTGATGATCGTAATCCCGTCTTCGACGTAAGCGGGCATAATTAGGACGTCCGGGTTCCCCCTGGAAGCCATCAACAGTTCCATCTTGTAGGATGCTTTACCTGGGTTGTAAGCAACCTCGGCCATGCATTCTCCGCCCAGTTCTTCAAAAGTGTCACAGGCGATATTTGATAGCGGCCCGCCGTAGGGGTCGTTTACGTATATACTGGAGGCAGTTTTAAATCCACGCTCCCAGGCAAGCTTACCGAGAATTTGCCCCTGTATTTTATCGGAAACGGTGGTTCTGAAGTTGTAGTCGTCGTCATCAAGTCGTGTTACCCATTCGGGCGTATTCGTCGGTGAAATAGTTACAACGTGGTTCGGCGCCGTAATAGATACGACTACGTCGGAACGGATATTAGGACCGACGATTGCGGGAACCTTCTTGACGTTGACCAGTTTCTTGGTGGCATCACGCAGGTTTGACGGGTTGGTCGTCGAGTCCACCAGATCAACCACAAGTTCCTTGCCCTGTGGTCCTCCCGCCTCGTTCAGATGCTCTTTTGCCAGGTTTACAGCGTTGTATTCAGTTTCCCCAAAAGAAGCCAAAGGGCCACTCATTATCAACAAAGCACCCAGGGTGAGCTTCTCTTGCTTCTCCTGGGCAACTGCGGCAAAACTTGCCAAAAATGCTATCAATACAAAAATTACTATTCCAATCTTTAAATTTTTCATTTTTGATACCCCTTGTGTAAGATTTTTCAGCATACTAACTGTCCCGGAAAACACTGGTCGTTCAGGACTGCCTCAACTTATTTAGATCAACTCAAAAGCAGGGTGGGATAATATTTCGTGACCGTTTTGTCTTTTAAAGTGCTTTGCACGAAGGGATAAGAGGATAAAAGGGAGAAAAAGCAATTAGCCTTAAGATAATTAACAGTAATACGAAAGCGAATCTTTGCCCTTATCCGCTCTTTTTATCCCAGCTCTTCTTTAGAGTTTGACAAACAGAAAACCGAATTTTGGTAAACTTTGGCTAAAGATTTCAGCAAAAGATATTTTCTTTCCTCTAGTTAAATTGCAAGTAAAATTTATCCTAAACTTAAACTAGATAGAAGAAACGTCTTGCTGATGGAACATTCTATTTTCATATATCACCCTATTTTCATATATCACCCCACAATCCGCTAATAAATTAAGACATTTTAACAAAATGGTGAACCCTTTTCAATTTTTTTCGCTAATTAAAGACAATATGAAATTTTCTCAAATTTATTGCTAAGGGTAGGTGCAAATTCCCTCTATAAGCCCATTTTATTAGATCAAAACTTCCGGCCGTTTTTCTTTTATCTCTCGTTAATTTGAAAGTCTACAGTCTGAATATCTTCATCTACTGTGCTAAGAAGCCTCCTACAAAAAAACATAACTCTGTCTCAGTTGCGTTTCCGGCAATGATAAACGGGAGTACATGAATACTGGGCTCTAACAAGACAAGATAAAGCTCTAATCTGGAAGGGAATATCTCGTCCTAGCTAGAGCGTTACACTGGTTAGGGCGCTAGCTGGGGACGGTGTGGTTCCAACAAGTTAATTTGTCCAGTGAAGCTTAATTTGTAATATCTGAGATGATCCCCTGAATGTCCTCATCTACTGTACTAATTGGTTTTATATTTAATTCTTCGACCAATGTATCGAGAACGTTCTCAGAAACGAACGCCGGCAGGGT
>JAGXLB010000126.1 GCA_018334915.1 Candidatus Bipolaricaulota bacterium | reverse complement strand
ATTTAGTCAAGAGATAACCAACTCCCAGACCGACGATCCCGGAGACGAATGAGGCAACCGAAGGTTCCAGTCTAACTGTCAAATTTAGCACCCCACCCATAGTCACACCTAAGATCAGTGCCGCAGGAAAACCTTTCTTTAACCCATTAAACCCTTTATACATATAAGCAATGACAAATCCCGTCAGCAGGCAAGTAATTGAAAGCAGTAAAGCAGCCCAGTTTGCAAAGCCTGCTGATTCCGCCGGGGTTAATTCTGTAACGAGCCTGGCAGCATGATAGGAAGAACCCAGGGAACCAAACGTAACAGCCCAGGCATGACCTACAAGAGGGGTGGCCGCTGCAATTAGCGGACTGAAGCCCATGCCAAGAAGCAAGGGGGCAGTAACAGCTACTGGAGTTCCGAAACCAGTTACTCCCTGAAGGAAGGACGGAAATACCCAGCCGACGACCAAGAGTTGAAGTATTCGACTTTCCGAAAGGGATCTAAATTTGTCCTGAATTTCTTCCAGTGCCCCCACTTTTTTCATCAATTGATAAATCAGCAGTGCCGGCCAGATAATATAAGAGACCCAGAGGGCTACCCACATCCCTTTGGCGGAAGCGACTGAAATTACGGTTTCGTCTGCTCCAAAGGCGAAGACTCCAACTAAGACCGCAATTATCCAGGATACCGGACCAGCTCTCCTCGCCCCCCAGCGGAAATAAAGCATCAACACAAACAATACGATTATTGGCGATATTGCAGCAATCCAGTATAACGGGTTAATTGGCGGTAGAACCGCCAATGCTTCGTTCATATCTAAAGCCCCTTTTTTTGGGAAATGGTTTCAACTATAAAGACAATCCAGCAAAACCACCCAGGATGCGGGCAGCGTCACCATCGAGACTATAGTTACTTAAAAAACTCGCGGTATCGCTTACTAGGCAGGAAATCCATATATGCTGACCAAAGAACGTTACTCCTCTTTCTTAATTTCCCTGACGTCGAAGAAATCCCTCAAACCATCACCCAGGAAGTTTACACTCAACGTGGTTATCATTATTGCTACACCGGGAAAGACCGCCAGCCACCAGGCAAAACTGAAAAACCCCCTTGCATCACTCAATATCAGCCCCCAAGTGGGAGTGCTCGGATTAACGCCAAGCCCCAGATAAGATAGGGATGCTTCTGCCAGAATGCCCCAGGCTAGACAGATGGTCGCCTGGACGATAATTGGAGCTATTGAATTTGGAAGGATGTGACGAATCAATATTCTCCCGTCTGATCCTCCCAGCGAGCGAGCGGCACTCACGTAATCCACTTCCCGTATGCCCAATACTTCTCCCCTGGTTATACGGGCGAAGTCATCGAACCACGCTACAGAAATTGCGAGGATGATATTTATCAAACCCCTTCCGAAAACTGCCATTAAGCCCACAGCTATCACCAGGTTGGGCAAACTCCACTGGAGGTCAATATACCTCATAACCAGCATATCCACTAATCCACCATAGTAACCGGCCAGCAATCCAAGAGTAACCCCTACAACCAGAGCCAGGCTTACCGCGGAGAAGGCAACTATTAAGGAGATTCTGGCTCCCGATATTAACCTACTTAGTAGATCACGTCCAAGGTCGTCAGTTCCAAGTACATGGCTGGTTGATGGCGGGGAAATCATGCCAAAGTCCTGTCTGTTGGGATCGAAAGGAGTGATTTGTGGACTGAAAATGGCGGTAAAAATTACCAGAAGGAAAATAATTGCCCCCACCAGCGCGATTCTGTTTCTGGCAAACTTAGAAAAGTTTTCTTTTATTCTATTCATCATTTGCTCTACGCCCTCACTTATACCTAATTGTTGGGTTAATATAGGTGTAGAGAATGTCCACGAAGATATTCGTGAACACAAATATACCGGCAATAATCAATATCGTTCCCTGCAGAAGAGGGTAATCGCGGTTTATTGCCCCAGAGATCAACATACGACCCAATCCTTTTATGGCGAAAACGTTCTCTATTACCACCGTTCCCCTAAATAATACTGCTAGGTTAATTCCCATTATCGTTACAATAGGGATAGCGGCATTTTGAACTACGTGTTTTAGTATTACCGATAATTCCGGAACACCTTTGGATCGAGCTGTCCTAACGTAATCCTGTTTTAGCTCTTCGAGAACTGCAGAGCGGGTCATTCGGGATAGGCTTGCTATCAAAGGCACTCCTGCCGCTGTCGCGGGTAACAAAATATGTAAAAACCAAGCTTGCGGATTTTCGAATAGAGACTCGTATCCAAATGCAGGTAATAATTGGAGATTGGAGGCGAATACTATAATTAATATAATTCCGAACCAAAAGGCGGGCATGCTTAACCCTAAAAAAGCGAAAAAGGTTACTACGTAATCCAGCAAAGAGTAGCGTTTTACCGCGGATATGATGCCGGCAGGAATTGCTATCAGAGAACTCATAGCGAACGCTATTACAACCAGTGATAGCGAACGGGGAAAAGCTTCTATCAACACCTGGTTTACGCTTTGTTTCAACCATATAGAAGTACCGAGATCCCCATGAAGCACGTTCCAGAACCACATACCGTACTGAACGTAAATTGGCTCGTCAAATCCCCATTTTTCTTTGATCTCCTGAACTGCTGCGGGATCACTTTCGAAGCCAACCATAGCTCTTACTGGGTCTCCCGGCACAGCTCGAATTAAGAAGAACACTAGAGTGGTTACGGCGAGCATTATCAAAATACCGTAAATAAGTCTTCTAATTATGTATCCGGTCATTGATTATGAATCCTCTCTATATGATGTTATTGACAAACTTATTTTAGGTGGCTGCAGATTAGATAGGGTCTTGCAGGAGTATGCTCTAAATATCACGACACCCTGCAAGACCCTCTTTTTGAATTGAAAAACTCCTTTCCGTCGATCAAAACTCGTTTATCCCGATTCTTACTCTTCCAGATAGACAGTGTGCAGGTCTCTCAGTCCCGGAATAAACTTAAACCCTTTGACCTTCTTATTTAAAGCAAGGTCATCAGTGGGATGGAAAAGAAAGATGGCAGCGGGATCGTTGGAAATTTTAAGGTTCAATTCTTTTACCATCTCTATCCTTTTGTCTAGATCGACAGTAGTCCTCTGCTTGTTCACTAATTCATCTACTTCAGGGTTGGAATAGAATCCGTATTCCATTGATTTCGGCCTCTTTGGCCCGTTAAATTTCGAACTGGTTCGGAACCAATCTACCAGAGAATCATTTGGATCGAGGTCAGCTCCGCTACCCAGCTGCAGCATGTCAAATTCCATATTGTCGAAGTGCGTGATCAAAACTGTCCAGTCCATAACTTTGAGGTTGACGGTCAATCCGAGATTCTCTTTCAGCATGTTTGCCGCAATCTGTGTTCTTCTCTTTGTAGCCGGTGTACAGATGACGTTGGTCTCAAAGCTATCGGAATATCCTGCATCCGCTAGAAGCTGTCTTGCTTCTTCCGGAGCGAATGCCTGATCGCTCTTGTCGCTTAAATCCTGGAAGAAAGCTTTCTGTGCTGGTGGAATCGGTCCGTAAGCGGGAATCCCCAAGCCGAACAATGCTTTATCGACCAATTCTTGCCTGTCAATGGCTTTCGCCATCGCTAGTCTTACCTTTTGGTCAGTAAAAGGTTCACGGTGTGGATTCATGAAAATAGACTGAAAACCGGGCCCGGGTCCAATTTTTACCTCCACGTTCGGGCTGGCTTTCAGTTGAGGTACAAATTGATCGGGAATATCGTCACATATATGGACATCCCCGGCTTTTAGAGCGCTTACCAGCGTCGACGGTTCGGGAATCGGGAAGTAAGTAACCTTATCAAGTTTTGGCTGGCCCTCAATGAAATAATCGTCGAACTTTTCCAGAACAAGCCTTTCTCCAAGCTTATGTTCCACCACTTTGAAAGCACCTGTTCCAACAGGCTTTATTCCGTATTCTGTCGGGCCCATTTCCTCTATAGCCTCTTTATTGACAATCGTCATTGCACGGCCACTTGTACGTTCCAGAACTTTTATCAAGAATGCAGCAGAGGGCTGTTTTAGGGTAAATTTGACGCTGTATTTACCGAGCTTTTCTAATTTTTCAACTGGCTCTAATACCGCTGCATGCTGTGATTTTTCGGGGTCCTTAGATCGGTTGTAAGTAAAGAGTACGTCATCGGCTGTAAATTCGACACCGTTGTGAAATAGTACTCCTTCCCGTAATTTAAATGTCCACTCCGTCCCGTCCTCCGATACTTCCCAATCTTTCGCTAGGTCTCCTCTGGGGATTAACTCTGTATCTACGTGAACTAAACCATTGAAAACATTTGAAGCCGCCTGAAACTGCAATATTTGGTTTATCTGGGCGGGGTCGAGGGTAGTAATTTGGTCAGTTAACCACCCGGCCTTTAAGTGGCCACCGGTTCCCTGAGCTTCTACGAAGGAATCCATTCCCCACAAGCTGGATAAACTTACGCCCGTGGCTGCAAGGAGTTTAAGCATTGTTCTCCGCGTGACCTTTGGCCCACTAAGATCAGCTGCTGAGAGACCTAACAGCGGATCGTTTTCGTCGAAATCAAATTCTTTTTCTCCACCTTTCTCGCTCATAATACCTCCCTGATTTTAGAAAATAAAAACCTACTAAAACAAAACCAAAAATTTAACCCCCTTTAGCCTTTACAAAATTAAAAGCTAAAAGACAAATTTGACTACTTGACAATAAATATAGGGTAAAGATTGAAATAAGTCAACTCAATAGTTTTGTTTAAGGGGGTTAGCCACTCTTGAGATAAGACCGTTCCCAGCGGAGACAAGACATACCGTTACCTGCAGCTAGTGGAAAACGAACGGGTAGACGGCAAGTAAGATAGAGGTTAATCCTCGCTCTGGGAAGAAAGGACCAACTGGACCGGGAGCGGGTAGACGAAGTGGTTGCTGTCTAAAAAAACTACACGGAGAAAGCCCAAGTACTGGAATCAGTAGAGGAGATAGAGCCCAAGGAGGCCAAAAAACGTTGGTGATATGACCGTACTCTCCCGTCTGTGGAAGGGGGTTGGCCTGGACTTGGTAATCGGAAAGGCACTGCGGGGAAGAGAATACCAGTTCGATGTCCAGTCAACACTCAAGGCAGTAGTCTTCAATCGACTAATCGCCCCGGGCAGTGAGCTTTCCGTTTTGGAGTGGCTGAAACGGGACGTCCACTTCCCGGAAGCAGGAGACCTGGACTTATATCATCTATACCGGGCCCTCGACTTCCTGATTGAGGAGAAGGGGAGGGAAACTCCCTGATTCAGTACTCCCGAAAGAAAGAGAAGGGGTTCCTGGTAGAGGGTTGATGTTATCAAGGGACGGCTTCCCCTTCGCCCATCAGGTACTTTTCGGCAATGTTTTCCCTACACACGTAGGGATGCACCAATAGCAGAGGCTACAATACAGATCACGATTAATTTGCCTTTTTTCAAAGAAGGTTGATGGAAGTAGAAAAAGTCCTAGATTGGAATACCTCAAGCAACTTGAGTCCGGAGGGTTCCCAATTAAAGAAGAATCTAACCTTAAATTACGTTGATAACGAACTAGTGACATTTAGCCTTAGGAAAAGACATAACAAAGTCATAAACTTTCATCAAAAAAGGCGGCCCACTCGGGTCGCCTTTAAACTTACTTATTCAATTTGAAGTTGCTCTACTTCATGTTTGTCCATTGGCTTAAATCAACTTCTCGTCCGGATTTTCTTCCAATTGATGCTCCCAGTCGCACTTGGTGCACCGTTCCGCCTTCGGGAACGCCAATCCTTCGTCGGTATCGAACTTGTTGTCCTTATCCACCAGTACTTCGATTGGAGCTTCGCACTTCGGACAGTAGTCGCCTTCGTCAACTACCCACTTTGACATTTTGACCTCCTCTGTTAAGTATGAAAGATTTTCGAAGAAATGGCAAAAAGCCGAGGGTTTAACCCAAATTGTCCATCGGAGCAGAGTTACTATAGCTTTCCTGCAAAGCCCTATCGCTCATGTGAACATATTTCAACGCAGTCCTCATCTGCTCCCAGCCAAACTGTCTTTTGAGAGAGAAGGCATCTAAGCCATTTTTAACTGCTAGGGTAGCTGCGGTATGTCTTAAGACATGAGGAGACACCTGGAAATTCTCTAACCCCGCGTGAGTTTGTATTCTTGATATCGCTCTTTGGACATGCCTCTTCTTCAATTTATCACCGTTTTGAGAGATAAAAATAGTCTGGTCCCATATCGTATCAACTTCCTTTCTCGTCTTCAGCCAGTGCCTCAAACATTTATAGTTGTTCCTTCCGAAAAAAACCCTCCTCTCCTTCGCTCCTTTTCCGTGGACCTTGATAGAGCGATTCTCCAGGTCAAGATTTTCCAGTTTCGCATTGACCAGCTCATTTAGTCGCAGACCAGTGTCCAAAAAGGTGACGATTATGGTGAAATTCCGGTAACCAGCCCAGGTGCGTCTCCAGGTTCTCGCAGTGTGGAGTAGCTTTTTAACTTGATCCTTCTCTAGAATTTTAGGAAATTTGTCCGGCGTTTTTGGTTCTTGAATATCACTAACTGGAGAGTTGGTAATGTAACCCTCCCCCATAAGCCAATTAAAGAAAGCCTGTAATACCCTGTAATGGATAGCAACTGAAGTAGTTTTCAAGCCCTCATCCATTAAATAAGCGAGATATTGCCTTATCTCTCTTGTCTCCAAAGAATCGGTTTTCCTCTCTTTGGAGAACTTTTCCAACAATCTACCAAGAACATAATCGTACTGCTCCATCGTTTTATCTGCTCGACCTTCTACCTTTCCCCTTAATTTGAAATCTTCAATGGCTTGGCCTAGGGTGGGATTTTCTTTAACAGTGGAATTTTTTTCTTGCGAGTTCTCTCTCTTAGGTGGCTGAAAGTAGGAACTTTCGGCCGCAAATAAGGGCGCCTGATTGCACGAATTCATGTATTGAATTGGGGACAGACGGGAGATAAAAGATATTTGTTATAGGCCGATGAGTGGAACGCACCTGAGCTTAGTGGGCGAAGCAGGACTCGAACCTGCGGCCTCCTGAATGTGAGTCAGGTGCTCTTCCACTGAGCTATTCGCCCATCCTCTTTATTATATATTATCGAACCAGGAATTCAATTGGCTCCAGGCACTATAGGCCTCAAAGGCCTCCGTCAACTCCAAAATTTATTTAACCTGAAACTTGCTGCTCCTGTCCTCCCCCATCTTGTTTACCAGCTTTTGAAATTCGGCGTAACCCTCAACGGGCACCGAAGATTCTTTTTTGACAAACTTCCTGTATACTTCTACTTTTCCATCTTTTACTTCGTAGCTGGATTCATAAGAGGCCCATTTCGTATCGACTTTCACGCCCTCGGGGGTGACTAATTCGGATTCCTCGGAAACGGATATTTCCGCCTTCTGTACGAAAGAGGAAGGAATTAACTGGATGGGATATTTTCGTTCCTCTACCGTGAGACTAA
>JAGXLB010000125.1 GCA_018334915.1 Candidatus Bipolaricaulota bacterium | reverse complement strand
AATCTCTCCTCCAATGTCAACCCATCGATGCCAAAATGCATCCTATGTTCTCTAAACTTCTTCAAATATTCCTTCAGTACCACCCCCCCCTTTTTTTACTTGCTAGACTTGAAGTGATACTTGTTGTGCAATTCACCTACCAGTAACCTAAAGAACCGTTCCACCTTGCCGTTAGTCTGTGTCCTGTTCGCCTTAATCCACTCTTTGTTTTATACCCAACTTCTTCCAGCTTCTCTTGAAGATATGGTTTTTCGCTTTCAGTGTGGTAGGTATACTCTTTTTCGTTATCGGAAAGGAGAGCTTCATATCGAACCTCGTACACTTGACCGAACCATTTTGTCCCCCGCTCGAAGAAGTTGGTTACCGTCTTTGATCGCTTTTCCGGCAGTACTTCAACGTATAATATTCTAGTACAATCATCGGTTAGCGCATGATGGTATTTCTTCTTTTTTGTGTCCTCGCCTTCTACGTTTTCACGCTTCTTGATGTCGATATAGGCTTACTCGCCTGGTTTTTCACTCTCGTAGAGTTTTACTTCTTCTCTACCTTTTTTGTACCTTGCCCCACATTTGTATCTTTCAAATATGCAACCGATACCGTACTCGCTTACTGGTTTACACGTATTGGGGTTAACTACACCTTCCCGCTTAGGTTATACGCTAATATGGACATTGGCCGTTCCGGCCATTTGGGTAGCCTCCTGGGCAAAGTCATTGGAGTGGTCGATCTGTTTAGCAAACTTTGGGGGGGTTACCGGATTTTTCGTATCGGTTTCGCCAAATATTTTGCGTCTTTTTCAAGACATCAAAGAACTGGCGCAGTTCCTTTACCTTATCGAATTACTATTCCCATTTTTTAACTTGTAGTACTCTTTTAGGTATTGCAGTCTTGCTTTGATTATCTGATCCTTGCTATACTTTGCAGTACTGGGTGACACTCCTTAGTTCGGACTATGGGCTTTATTACCCCATTGTCTCTAACTGGGAGTTATCTATGGTTCAACAAATTACACTCTAAACAATCACAATTTTACGGAGGTTAATTATGAATGAAGTTCAAGAAAATCCTGAAGGAAGCTCTGATGAATACACCCTGCAAGATTGGGAAAAGGATGCAAGTCATCCTGAAGAGTATCACCATGTTAAAGTCGAACGCGGCCAGGATTACATGTTTAGATTAAATACGGGAGCGGATGTTTGGTTAGCTACCCAACAATTTGCCAAGGATAATGATATCCGATTTGCCCGGGTTCACACCATCTTCCACGGAGGACTGCAACCTGCCCGCTTCTATTCTTTTGCCCCGACCGATGATGACCCGGAGGACTGGGGCAATGAAGAACCGGTAGAAATTCAAAATCACTCCATGGTAATATCAATAGGCGGTATCATTCATCCTCGCCCACTCGAAGGGGGAGGTGAAGAGCCATTCCCCGCAATGCATTTCACGATTGGCGGTGCTTGGGGTGTAAATACGGAAGGCGGTCATATATTGCCGGGAACCAAGGTCAAAGGCACGGTCGCTTTCTTCATAACCAAACTGGAGGGAATTGAAAATCTCTACCCGCTTGCTCACCGCCGTGGTGATCCCGACGCTGAAACCTTTCCTGAAAGCTGGTACGAAGAGGTTGAGGAATAGTCGCCAATAGGGTGTAGTGAGGAGTTTATCAGGGATTCGGTAGGTTCCTTCAATCTACAATAACTTTCTCCGAAAGAACGGAATAAACAAGTCGGAATTTCACGGATTTCGACTTGTTTATTGTTTTAGATTTTTGATTTTAGGAGATAGTCCCGATTTGAAAAATGGAATGGATTTTTTCTGGGTGGATGCATTTGCCGAGGCACTCTTTGAAGGAAACCCGACTGCCGTATGAGTACTAGGAAAAACGGACTCCACCTGATGGGGAAAAGCGGTTACTTTAGTGGAAGGCAATTTTATAAGTCATCTATTAATTTAAACCTAAGATCAGTTACTTATTTTTATATATGTTCGGTTTCGGAATGGGGATCCAAAATGTCCCTCAAGCCGTCACCAAGTAGGTTTAAACCCAAGATCGTCATAAGAATTGCCAGTCCCGGAAAGGTCGAAATCCACGGGGCATAATAGATAAACTCTCGTCCCTTGCTCAACATCCCGCCCCAGCTTGGAGTGGGGGGCTGAACGCCCAATCCAAGGAAACTAAGAGTAGCTTCGGCTATAATAGCGGAGCCTACGCCCAGAGTTGCTATCACAATAAGTGGGCCCAGAGTATTCGGTAAAACATGTCTTGTCAAGACCCTCACGTGGGAACCGCCTATGGCTTTAGCAGCTTCGACGAATTCCTCTTCTTTAACCGACAGGGCACTGGATCTTGCTATCCGGCAGGTTACCGTCCAACTTACCAGACCCAGAGCGATGAATACGTTAAACATACCGGCCCCCATGGTGGCAATAATGGCCATGGCGAACAATATTCTCGGAAAGGCAAGCATCAAGTTGTTTATATTCACTATCACGTCATCCGTGTATCCCCCCAAATATCCCGAGAGGGTACCAAGGGTTATTCCCAGAATAGAGGAAAAAAGCTGGACTATTAGGCCCACCGCCAGAGAAATCCGAGCTCCGAAGACGATCCTCGAGAAAAGATCCCTGCCAAGACCGTCCGTGCCCAGAGGGTGTTTGAGGTTGGGGGACTGAAATGACTCAACGAGGTTTTGATCGATCGGGCTATAAGGAGCTATAAGAGGGGCAAATATTGCAACCAGGCAAACACTGGTCACAAGTATCGTACCGACCAGCAGCTTTGGATCTTTTTTTACTATGTAATGGATAGTATATTTTAATTTATTTTTAACGTCCTTAAACAATTTAATCAGCTACCTCTTGAAGAACACGATTTCCCTCAATCATACCTGATCCTCGGATCCAGATAAGCGTACAACACATCTATCAAAAGATTTAGAATTAAAAACGTCAAACCCGCCACCAGAATACAGCCCTGAAGGGTGGGTAAGTCCCTTCTACTAATGGAATTTATCATCAGGCTACCCAGACCCGGATAGGAAAATATAATTTCTGCCACGAAAGTGTTTGTAAGCAAAAAACCGAACTGTAAACCGAGAATGGTAATTATAGGTATTAAAGCATTTCTTATTACATGCTTGGAAATCACCAACCTTTCAGTCAGCCCCTTGGATCTTGCGGTGCGAACGTAATCTTTGTTCAACATATCTAGTATTGCAGCCCTGCTGGTTCTAGTGATGGTTGCCATATAAGCCGTTCCAACTGTTACCATAGGAAGTATTAGGTGCCTTATATCCCCACCTCCGTAGCCATTCGTGGGCAATATACCCAAAATCACCCCGAAAAGGAAGATCAACATTAAACCCAGCCAAAAATTGGGCATCGATATACCAAAGACGGCACCAGACATGGCGAAAAGATCAATCATTGTTCCTTTGTTCAAAGCGGACAGAATACCCAGTGCCATTCCGAATACAGCGGAAAAAAGGATCGCCGAGAAAGCCAATCGCAGTGTAACTGGAATTCGTTCGGCAATAATTGAAACTACAGGTTCACGCATGGCATAAGACCTGCCGAGCTTACCGCGAACGAGCTTGCCTAGGAAAGTAAAAAACTGAACCGGCAATGATTTATCCAGCCCCCAGTGCTCCCTGAGACGCTCCATAACCTCCGGGTCTCTGGCCGCCCTCGGATCTCCCACCATCATCGCCGGGTCACCTGGGACCAACTGCATTAAGATAAACACTACCAGCACTAACAGTATGACAGTGGGGATCATTTCTAGAACTCGTCTCGCTACAAAAGAAAGCATCTCAACTCCTCAAATTCAAAAAATCTAAGACGAGAAAGACCGGCTAAAAAAAACGGAAGCGAGCCTGCTAAATTCCGGCTCGCTTCCGAAGGGAATCTATCGTACGTTTTTTACTTATCAAGCCACGCGTTATCGTAGTCGTGGAAAGCATTATCCCTGGGGTTAGCAACTAATCCTTTTACCCACGGCTGGACCACGGCAACCGCTTTGTTGTAGTTGTAGAACCAGGAAGGAGCATCCCGAGTAACTAGCTTATGTGCTTCTGCGATTATTTCCATCCTTTCGTCGAAATCAGTTGTAGTCCGTGCCTTCCCCAACAGCGCGTCGACCTCTGGGTTATCGTAACCCCAGCTATTTCCGGCATACCTTTCCCTTTCGCTATTAAAGTAAATTTCTAGATATTTGAAAGGAGATACCTCTCCTCCGTTGGAATACATCCTCGCCTGGAACTTACCTTGCCCGACGAGATCGGAGGCGGTACCGAAGTCTCTCACTATCATTTCCGCGTCTATTCCTATTTCTCTTAGAAACGGCATGATGGCCTCAACTACACGTAGTCCGTAAGCTCCTCCGCCACCTTCACTTGCCATTATCTCCAACGAGAATCCGTCCTCGTAACCCGCTTCTTTCATAAGCTCTTTCGCTTTCTCTGGATTGTAAGGATAACCTTCCAGATCTTCGTCCGGTACGGGCATGGTGGTGGGCAACCAACCTACCGCCGGAACGGCTTTTCCTCTGAGAATGTTGTCAATTAAGGCCTTGTTGTCTATTGCATAATTTATGGCCTGTCTTACTTTCCTATGGCTTAAAGGTTCGTAATCGAAGTTCAGAATCATGTTTCTGGTAAACAGCTCGGCACAGGTAAGCAATTTGACTTTCGATTCTGGCATTTCTCTGTATTTTTCGTACATTGTACCGTTGGCCAGCATGAAATCAATTCCTTTCGAATCGAAAGCGGCCTGCCTTGCACCGGCCTCCAGCATGATTTTAAAGTTCAAATTATCCAGGTAGGGCCGTCCTGCGTAGTAATCTTCAAAAGCGGACAGTTTGATTATGCTATCCCTTCTCCAGCTTTCAAACTTGAAAGGACCAGAGCCAACCGGGTTATTTGCGAAGTCTTCACCCATTTCCTTTACTACATCCTCGGGAACGATATTAATTTGGGCCAAATCGTAAAGAAAGGCAGGGGAAAATTCGGATAAATCTATTCTTAGCGTGTAATCATCAATTACCGTGACACCCGTGATCTCATCGGCTTCACCCTCTTTGTAAGCCTGCGAACCTTTGAGTAAATTAATTCTTGATAACTGCGGAGAAGCAAGATCCGGATCTCCAAGTCTCTCCACGCTAAATTTAAAGTCACTCGCAGTCAATTCTTCTCCGTTATGGAACTTTACATTTTTCCTCAGTTTGAACCAGTAAGTCTTGCCATCCTGACTAACGATCCAATTCTTTGCCACTTCCGGCACCAGATCCAAACTACCCGACTCTATTGCGACCAAACCGTCAAATATCTGTTCTATCGCCTGACCAGGAGTAACGCCTGTTGAAAGGTGAGGATCAAGGGTGTGAATGTTACCGTAGGATACAGCTACGTCTAATGTACCACCCTGCTTGGGTTCATCTCCTGAGAAAGCGACCAAACTGGAAAAAGACATCAGAATCGTTAGTGAAACTACGAGCAATAGTTTGATTCTTAAAGACATAAATTTTTTCCTCCACTGTTGTTTTGGTTTTAAATACTATTCTTTCGAAAATTAAAAAGGTCTACTGCGCAACATACTAACCTGAGTTTCTTGAAAGTTAAAAAAGATATAACTGGATCATATCACCCCCCCTCATTATGTGTGAAAGTACTGATTAGGGCTCAGATTATCAAATAATTAGCGCTTTTTCAAGGTAATCAGTAAAGTAATTTTTCTCACACCCATCATTTGCCTTATGGAAGAAATAACTATATTATTTATGCCAATCTTATATTTAGATCTTTGTCCTTATAGGGAGGTCTTACCATGAAAAAACTGATAAAAGGATGTTCTGCGCTGGTTTGGAAGGAGGATTCTCACAGCCTGCTGGAGGATGCATTTATCGTACTGGAAAATAATTCCATCCGCTCGTGGGGCAAGATGGATCGCCTCGAAGAACATGATGGAGATTTCGACGAAACAATAGAAGCCAATAATTACTTCGTCTGCCCGGGATTCCTGAACATACACTCTCATATATACAACCAACCCACCAGAAAAGGATTCGGAAACGACTGGGGTAACGAAAATTTTTACGGTTCTGCTCTTTACGACAATTCCGGTTTATTCGAACTATCCAAAGAAGAATCAAAAATCTGCGGAGCTCATTCCATCGGCGAAATGCTCAAGAAAGGAACCACTACCATGGTAGAAATTGGCTATAATTCTCAATGGTACGAAGACGTAGTTCAGAATTTAGGAATACGAGCTTACCTCGTTCCTGGCTATCGATCGAGCAGCTGGGGTTCAATTGAAGGAAGGAAAGTAGCTTACGAGTGGGACGAGGAAAGTGGCCGGGAAGGAATGAAGAAAAACATAGAATACGTGAAGAAGTGCAATTCGAACTCGGACTCGAAGATAAATTCCCTGCTCGGCCCCGCCCAAATAGACACCTGCACGAAAGAATTACTCCGAAAAACTGCCGAAAAAGCCGAAGAGCTAGACTGCAGGATCCAGATCCACGCGGCCCAAACTCTGAAAGAATTTGAAATCATCCTGGAACGTCACGGACTTACGCCGATAGAATACCTGAAGGAAACGGGTATACTGGGAACAAACTGTATAATCGCACACAGCGTCTTTACCAACGCCCATCCGGCAACAAACTATCCCTACGGGAATGATTTAGAACTTTTAAGCGAAAGCGGCTCTCATATCGCCCATTGTCCCTGGGTCTTCGCCAGATCTGGAGACATCCTACATTCTTTTGGTAAATATCTGGAAGAAGGGATAAACATGGGTATAGGAACCGACACCAATCCTCTGGACATAATCGCCGAGATGAAATGGGCAGCCGTCGGATCGAAAATAGCTGACAGAAACTTTGCTAGCGTCACGGTCGAGGACGTGATAAACGCCGCTACCATAGGTGGGGCGAAAGCTTTAGGAAGAGGCGATTTAGGAAAAATAGCTCCCGGAGGAAAGGCGGACATGATCTTCGTGGACCTCGACGATTTCGACATGTCTCCCACCAGAGATCCAGTAAAGAACTTCATCTATTTGGCTGGAAGCAAGGCCATAGACAAGGTCATGGTGGACGGGGAGTTTGTGGTAGAAGACGGGAACGTAAAGTACCTAGACGAAGAAAAAATAACAAACGAAGTCAGAGAAATCGCGGAAAGGGTCTGGGGAGATATTCCCGAAAACGACAAAGAGGGAAGAACGGCCAACGAAATATACCCGAGAGCCTTCCTAGACTAGGAGAAAAACTACCCCCCTTGGGATTCAACAAGCAGTTAAACAAGATTAAATTTACTTGTCAGTCGGTTTTTCATTTTTACCGTTGCCCTTTTTACTAATCTGAACCAAACTAAATAAGTTGAATTGTCTAATTGTCCTCGAATTTAAATAGGGGCATTTATTGTTTCACGGAGTAACTTCCGCTCTATTTAGCAACACCTCAAGCATCTTATTGGTAAAATCCTCAGCAGTCAAATTGCTGTAATTGAACCTGTATTTCCC
>JAGXLB010000124.1 GCA_018334915.1 Candidatus Bipolaricaulota bacterium | reverse complement strand
GTGGTGAGTAACAGGTGCTTGCTATCGGAAGTTTTTAATAACCGACCCTGACTTAATACCTGTGGGTGATATATTGATGAGGTTTATGTACGGGTTCGTGAAACAAGTATTTCAACCTATTACACTTTTAACAGTTCTGTTCTGAGTTATGTGCAGTACTGTGAGGGTGAAGTAATTTAATAAGTTAATTGGGCTTAATTGGTAGTAAAAAATCTAGGAGGTGGGTAAATGAATTCGATCAATCTGGACGTTTCCGAAGCGATGAGGATAAAACTCCAAAGCGAACTTCCGGAAGAGTTGGAATTCAAAGAAGGGATAAGGAGAGCACCCAAAAGGGAACTTAACCTGTCCAAAGAAGAAATGGGGCTGGCGGTAAAGAACGCTCTGAGGTACATACCCCCCGAACTGCACGAAAAACTGGCCCCGGAATTTGCCGAGGAGCTGGTCACCCGGGGTCG
This sequence comes from Candidatus Bipolaricaulota bacterium, assembly GCA_018334915.1. Classification (GTDB taxonomy): domain Bacteria; phylum Bipolaricaulota; class Bipolaricaulia; order M55B111; family M55B111; genus JAGXLP01. The sequence continues at coordinate 7,087 of JAGXLB010000124.1, read as the reverse complement.
AATCTACGGTTACCGCTACCGCCCGAACGGTCCGATCGAGGCAAAACCGATAGACGAATACGAGGGTAAGACCCTTGAAGGTAAGGCCATCCAGCTGATGATTGATAATAACCTGGATTATGACGTCGCCCTCTATCCCTACGAATTAGTGACTTACGGTGAATCCGGTCAGGTCTGCCAGAACTGGATGCAGTACCGATTGATAAAGAAGTACCTCCAGGTAATGACAAAGGACCAGACCCTGGTGGTCCAGTCCGGCCACCCGTTAGGTCTGTTTCCCTCTAAGCCGACTGCACCTCAGGTCATATCGACCAATGCTTTGATGGTTGGCGAGTTCGACGACCAAAAACACTTCAACAGGGCGGCGGCACTCGGTGTTGCAAATTACGGCCAGATGACAGCCGGGGGCTGGATGTACATTGGACCCCAGGGAATAGTTCACGGAACCTATAGTACCCTGTTGAACGCTGGGCGAAAGTTCCTCGGAAACGACATGAAGGAGGATTTATCCGGACAGCTTTACGTAACTTCCGGACTGGGTGGAATGAGCGGTGCCCAGGCCAAGTCGATCGAGATTGCCGGAGGGGTGGGAGTAATAGCCGAGGTCGATGAGTCCCGAATAGAGACCCGAAAAGACCAGGGCTGGTTGAGCGAGGTCTATTCGGATCTGGATAAGATATTCGACCTGGTCCCCAGGTACCTGGAGGAAGGTAGATCCGTATCCGTTGCCTACCACGGCAACGTGGTCGACCTTCTGGAGTACATAGCGGAAAACGATATAGACGTCGACCTCCTCTCCGATCAGACCTCATGTCACAACGCATACTCGGGCGGATACCACCCCGTCGGTTACACCTACGAGGAAAGCAGAAATCTACTGAGTGAGGACCACAAAAAGTTCAAAGAGGAAGTGGACAGATCGCTGACCAAACACTTCCACCTGATTCAGGAGCTGGTCGATAGAGGTACCTACTTCTTCGATTACGGCAACAGCTTCATGAAGGCTGTCTACGACGCCGGGGTAAAAGAGATCGCCAAAGATCCCTCCGACCCCAGCTCCGGGTTCATCTTTCCCTCCTACGTCGAGGACATAATGGGTCCGGTCTTCTTCGATTACGGGTACGGGCCCTACAGGTGGGTCTGCCTTTCCGGAAAGAAAGAGGACTTGAGGCGAACGGACAAGGCGGCCCAGGAAATTATCGACCCCGACAGGCGGTCCCAGGACTACGACAACTACGTTTGGATCAGGGATGCCGAAGACAACGACCTGGTTGTTGGGTCCGAAGCACGAATACTCTATACCGACGGTCCGGGACGGGTGGAGATGGCACTGGAGTTCAACCGGCTGGTCAGAGAAGGAGAGATAGGTCCGGTAATGATCGGACGAGACCATCATGATCCGGGAGGCACCGATTCTCCCTACAGGGAGACCTCCAACATAAAGGACGGCAGCAACATCATGGCCGAGATGTCAGTCCACGATTTTGCGGGAAACGTGGCTCGAGGTATGACAATGGCCGTAGAGAGCAATGGAGGCGGCGTCGGGATAGGTAAATGCTTCAATGGAGGCTTTGGTCTCGTTCTTGACGGAAGCAGGAGAGTAGATAAGATAATAAAGTCCGCGATCGACTGGGACGTCCACGGTGGAGTCGCCCGCAGGTCCTGGGCCAGAAACGAACACGCCGTGGAGACAATGATCGACTGGAACAAAAGAAAAGGTGCCCTCGGGCATGCTACCCTGCCTTACCACGCCGAGGACGAGCTGGTGGACGAAGCAGTCGAGGATGCAGTTGATTTCAGCTAAATTGATTTATTGGAATTATCAACCCCTCATCCGGACCGGTTGAGGGGTTGATAATACAGATTTATATTTCACCTACGAGGTCGAGCCCTTCTTCCAGAGTTTCGTCACCCGGTTCCCAGTTCACCGGGCAGACCTGTCCTTCGTGCTCTGAAACAAATTTCGCGGCTCTTAATCTCCTAAGGATTTCCGAAACGTTTCGGCCTATACTATTATTATGAATTTCCATGTGATTGACCTCTCCTTCAGGGCTAAGGATAAAGGTAGCTCTCCAGGAAAGACCTTCATCTTCTTTATAGGTGCCAAATTGTTTGCTTATCTGACCGTTTGGGTCCGCTACCATGGGATAGTTAACTTTTCCTATTGCCTCCGAGTGATCGTGCCAGGCTTTGTGAACAAAAGCCGTATCCGTACTAACGCTTAATACCTCTGCGTTCTCTTCCTGGAATTCCTCGTATTTTTTGGCGAAGTCCTCAAGTTCGGTTGGACAGACGAACGTGAAATCAGCCGGATAGAAAGCAATAACGACCCATTTTCCTTTGTAGTCGTCAAGCTCTATATCGATTATTTCGTCCTGGTTAAATGCTTCTGCTTCGAAATTTTTTACTTTTTCTCCAATTTCGACCATTTTTATCACTCCGGTATAAAACAAACTAGATTTTAATTAATAATAACTATAAATTAGAACTTTTCAACCCAAACCTCTAAAACCTCAGAATATGGTTGAATAGTTTGCCCTGGAGGTGGGTTACAGTTAAGCTTAACTGATAATATGAGATTTAGACACTTTTCGTTTCGTATATGGTTAGTGGCGACACTTTTAATTCTAACTCTCGCTCCGGGGCCATCCGTAACGGGGGCAGGGACGTCCTGCTATCTGGACATGACAGAGGTTCCCGCCGTAGAATACTGTCCCGCGTTTTCAGGTAATTACTCCCGGGAATCCCGGACGGCTAAGGAGATACAATACATCGTTATTCACACTGTACAGGGGTCTCTGGATAGTGCTATTCATACCTTTAGTTCCTCCAATCTGAGCTACCGTAGAAGTGCACACTATACAGTTGGTATTTCGGGAAAGGTAGTTAAATCGGTCCCGACAAGGAAAGTAGCCTGGCACACTGGTACTTCTAAACTGGGTAGTGGAGAAAAACACGAGAGCAGGGTGCTGAATTCTAACTCGATAGGAATTGAGCACGGGGGTTACGTGGATGGGCCAAATTTTCCCACCCGGCAACAGTATTTCACTTCGGCGGCTCTCACCCGGTATCTCTGCGAGCTCTACGATATACCGATGGACAGACGACATATAGTTGGTCATGACGAAATTAAGTCAACGAAGGGAGATCCCGGACCTAATTGGGACTGGGATTATTACATGAGTCTGGTCAGGAATGGCTCGAAAGAAGTCCCCGGGCAGCCAGGAAAGACCTGGACGAAGGAAATAAAAGGAGGAGGGTCTTTACTGAGTTCCGGGCTGGTAGCAGCTGGTGCTGCACTGGCAGTTTTTGGTTTCCTGAACTTGAGTTCTTGAAATTAATCAATAATAGATTCAATAAACCAAAAGTTTCATTGAGGGGGTAAAATGAATTCTGAAGACAAAAAAACGGAGTTTGAGGAATTGAGGCAGGAAGTTTTTGATTATGTCATGGAGGATAACCCTGTACTGGCAACAAATATGGGTTTGCACGAATTCGACGGGCGGCTCCCGGACGGTTCCCGATCATCCCAGGAAGAGACCATTGCGAAGTTCAATAAGTGGCTATCGGCTCTAAAGAATATAAACGAGGAACAGCTAACTAATGAAGAAATGGATTCCCTTAGAGTTGGTAAACACCTACTGGGGCTGAGACTTTACGAGCTTGAAGAACTGAGGTTATGGGAGAGCAATCCTGGCCAGCCCCAGGTAATAGGTTCAAGTCTTTTACCGCTTTTGAAGAGGAACTTTGCTCCCGTTGAAACCAGGCTGAAAAGTGCGATAGCAAGGATAAATCAGATTCCCGAATTCCTGGAGTCCAGCAAAGACCGGATAAGTGATCCCGTTGAGCTGTGGATCAAGATGAGCAAGGAGTCACTGGAAAAGTTACCCGGACTCCTGGAGGTAGTGAAAAAGACCGCAGAGGAAAGTGACCTGGGTGGACGGGAAAAGGAGGAACTGGAAACAGCGGTAACAGAAGCGAAAGAATCCTTCAGTGATTTTGCCGGTTGGCTGGATCGGATTGGTCAGGAATCTCGGAAGGAGTTCGCTATTGGCACGGGAAGGTTCGAAGAATTGCTGGAAAAGCAGAAACTCGGCTACGGGATCGATGAAATTACGGCCCTGGGAAAGCATTACCTTGAAGAAAGTCGAAGATCCATGGAAAAGTATGCCGAAAGAATTAATGGTGATTACAGCGTAAAGGACGCCCTCGAACACGTAGAGGAAAACACACCCAAAGATTTTTCAAAAGCGTTATCCTGGTACGAAACGGCAATAGAAGAAGCCAGGGCTTATATCGAGAAAAAGAACCTGGCGACGATCCCCGAGAACGAAAACATAAAAGTCATGGAAACACCCTCGTACCTCAGGCACGTTATACCCTTTGCTGCCTATATTCCCCCTGCCAAGTACGACGACGATAGACAGGGGGTTTACCTCGTTACTCCGCCCGAAGACGAAGAGGAGTTAAAGAGATTTGCCTTTTGGTCGATAAGAAATACGACGGTCCACGAAGGTTATCCCGGGCACCATCTACAGATGTCCGCAAGCGCGGAGTCGGACGATCTATTTGCCCTTCTCTCCCACGCCACAGAGACAATCGAAGGTTGGGCTCATTACTGCGAGGAAATGATGAAGAACTATGGATTCGACGACACGCCCGAAGCAAGATTGATTCAACTGAAGGATAGGCGGTGGCGGGCTGCAAGGATTATCGCCGACGTGAAATTGAGTACGGGCAAGTTTTCGTACCGGGAAGGAGTCGAGTACATGGCAGATACAGTAAGGATGGATGAAAAGTCGGCGGAAGCAGAGGTAAAGCGGTATACACAGAATCCCTCTTATCAGTTGAGTTACCTTCTCGGCAAACACAAGATAGGTCTGTTGAGGGACCATGTCAGGGAAATAATGGGCGGGGATTACCGGGACAGGTTCTTCCACGACCGGTTAATATACGGGGGTTCCATCCCGATAAAATTTCACCGCGATCGGTTTAACCGTTTGGTCGAAAAGGAAAACTACTGAGGTCCTGTTAAAATTACCGGGGTTCCCATGGACAAACGAAGTTTAACCGAAGTCCCGGATCTTAAGAAAATGATTCTGGAGTTGTTGGTCCAGATTCCCGAGGGGATGGTAACTTCCTACCGGGACATTGCTGAAGCTCTTGGTGATGGATCTGCGGCCAGAGCAGTAGGTACCGTCATGTCAAACAACGATGAGCCAGAAAGATATCCCTGCTGGCGAGTGGTTAGATCAACCGGGGAAGTGGGAAAGTACAGCGGTTCAGGTGGAAGAGATGAAAAAATAGGGAAGATGAGAGATGAAGGAATAGAGGTCGAAGATGGAAAAATAAATAACTTTTCCGAAGTCCGTTACGACGAGTTTGATGTCGATCCCCCATTACCACGGCTCAGGAGGTTACAGAATAAACTGGAAGAAATGGTTGAGATAAAACCTATTGACCCTGTCGGATCAGTTTCAGGGGTTGACGTTTCCTATGGACAGGCTGGTGTTGTGGCTGCCTACGTAGAGATGGACGATCGGGGCGAGGAAATTTTATATCGAAAGACCTTTCGGAAAGATGGGGTTAAGTTTCCCTATATTCCTGGCTATCTTGCTTTTCGGGAATTACCTTTTATGGATGAGCTAATGAAAAGGGTCCAAGAGGACCGGGGGTTCTCGGACGTAGTATTCGTCGACGGAAACGGGTTGCTTCATCCTCGGAGGGCAGGTCTGGCGACTCACCTTGGTGTCGTGCTGGATCACCCAACTATCGGGATAGCTAAGAAACTTCTTTGTGGAGAGGTAAAAGGTGACAGCCCAGACGAAGGGGAGCAGAGAGAGGTGAGGCTGGCCGGGGATAGAATCGGCCTCGAAATCAAGACTTTTAATCGGGCGAATCCGATATACGTTTCAATTGGAAACAGGATAAAGTTAGTTCAAGCAGGTGATTTGACAGGAAAAATCTCGACCTACAAACTTCCCGAACCGCTTAGGCAGGCACACAAAACCGCGAAGGATAAAGCAACCTGACGAGTGCAATTAACCTCCTCCCAGTTTCGGAAGGATTTGGATTTCGTCACCTTGGTTTAGAACGGTCCCCAGGCCGTCTAATCGATTTATATTCCGTTGGTTTAACTTTATTTGAATGAATCGCCTGATTTCTCCCGGTTCCTCGAATATTTCATCTTCAAAATCGGGAAACCTCTCGGTAAATTCGTCTAAAACCTTTTCTATGGTAGCGTTGTCAGGGACTTTTACGGTAATTTTTCCCTTACTGTTTAGTCTGTTTCCGAAAGAAAAATATATGTCCAGTTCTACTTCAACCATCAAACCACCGTTCAAATTAGATGCATTTTTATCAGTGCAATATTACTGGCTAAAAGGTAACAGGTAAACGTTTGTGAAGTCTGGAGTTCTTTTTATTGGATTCGACTTTTAAGAAATACTCTATGGGAGTGGAAAAATTCGGAGACAACCGACCTTACAGGAAGGAAAACCCGGATCGGATCGGTTCCTGGTGAAATTTTAAACATCAGGTGCCCCGGTTATTCGGGACACCTGACGAGGTATATTAAATCCTAAGAACTTTTAAATGCGACTTTGTCCTTGAACCAGGTTTCTTCAAGTAAAAACCTGGAAACGAACAAAGCACAGAATAGACTACCGACTATTCCAATAGCCAGCGTAATTGCGAATCCCCGTACCGGTCCGGAGCCGAAGTACATCAAAATGAGTGCTGTTGCCAGAGTGGTTAGGTTTGCATCAATGACCGTTGAAAGAGACTTCTTAAATCCATCCCTCACGGACGGTACTCCTGACTTACCGCTTGCCAGCTCTTCCCTTATCCTCTCAAAAATAATTATATTGGCGTCGACGGAAATACCGATTGTTAGAATCACACCGGCAATTCCAGGAAGCGTCAGGGTTGCTCCAAAGACGGAGAGGGCCGCGAACATTATAAGCATGTTGAAAATTAGTACTAAGTCGGCAATAACTCCCAGCCAGCGATACCTTAGTGGCATGAAGAGCAGTACAAGAATGAACCCTACAAGAATTGTCGTAACTCCAGACCTAATAGCGTCCTG
>JAGXLB010000123.1 GCA_018334915.1 Candidatus Bipolaricaulota bacterium | reverse complement strand
TCACCAACTTCGTTTTTGAGATAATCTACTACTTTTGCTTCAGTTACGTCCTCTTGCCCGAAGGAAGTGAGAGCAAAGGAACTAATTAAGAGGACAAGTACGATCAAACTCGTAGTTAAAACTTTGGCTGTTTTCATTTGTTCCTCCTTGTGGAGTTTTTAACCGTCAATATTCTTTTTTCCCCTACTCTTAGGTAAGCGTTGGTAAGTGTTAATTTTATGTTGTTATTTATTCACCACCCCCCGTTCTGTCAGTAAGGTCAAATCAACTTGTTTTACTTTCCCGATTTATTATAAAATTCTATCTACAAAGACTCCACCATTTTCACCTTTTTATCGAAACCTGTAAAAATATTCTTAACCATCTCTCCCTCAAATTCAAATAGTCGTTTGGTGGGCTCAAGACCTTGGCTTATCCCGATAATTAAGAGAGATAGAGAAAATTGCAAAACCAGTGATGGGATGCCACCTCGCCCAACACCATCGCCGTTTGGCGCGTTGGGTTCTCGTTTGTTTAGTTCAATTACTGAAGTCATAGCTTTTCGAACGCAGAAAACTAATTTGGACAAAGTTAAGTTTTATGATTAAGGAGGTGGAGAGAGCAGAATATCCACTTTCTGTGAGGTTTACTTTCACATTATATTAACTATCATCAACAGAAGACAAAACATATTCTAATTTTCGCTCTAAGCTATTCTTCTCGATATGGTTTGGGATCAGTAGGAGGTTTCAAATGAAATGGCGAGTATTTTTAGCTTTTATGAGTATTTGTAATTATGGTAATGGTTTTTCTAAGCATAGTTCCCACAAATGATAAAGAAAGTGAGTGGATTAATCTAAGAGTTTTATATAGAGTTGACTAAGGATAATCCAACAGTTGACCTAAACCTTTTTCACGGAATTCCTAATAACAAGTTCGGTTCCAACTCTAAAGACTGATTCAGTGGATTCATTGTTTCCAGAATTAATCTTTTTTAGCAAAAGGTTGGCGGATTTAGTGCCTATTTCGTAAGAATCCTGTCTGACTGCCGTTACTGGAGGGTTAAGAATAGAAAACCACTCGAAATCGTCAAAGCTAACCAGAGAGAGATCATCAGGGCAAGTGTAACCTTTTTCGCGAAGTAACTTTAAAGCCCCCATCGTCATTTTCCCATTTGTGACGAACACTGCTGTTGGCCTTTCCTTGAGAGACAATAAAGTTTTAAGAGCATTCACCCCGCCTTCGATTGTATAACTTCCCTCTACGATCAACTCGTCCTTTATTGATATCTCCTTATCTTTCAGAGCTTTTTTATAGCCTTCCAGTCGCTCCTCGCTGGAAACTACCTGCTTGACACCGGTTATGATTCCTATTCGCTCGTGACCTTTTTGGAGTAAGTATTCCACGGCTTGATAACTGCCTTTTAAGTTATTGGCTAAAACCGTATCTACCCGATCTTTTAGTTCCTCTAACCAACGATCGATGAACACGATCGGCGTATTAAATTCAAGTAGATGATTCAATTTTTCGTTTGAACGACCAGTAGGGGCAAGTATAATACCATCTGTCGCTTTATCCTGAAGTTTTTCAAGGTAGAGCTTTTCCTTTTTTAACTCCTCATCGGTATTGCTAACAAAAAGGCTGTAATCGTTTTCAAGAGCTACGTCCTCCACACCCCTCATTATCTTTGCGTAAAAGGGGCTCTCATTATCCGTTATTACTAAGGCTAAAGTGTTGGTCATATTGGTTTTGAGACCTTGTGCCAGGGAGCTAGGCTTATAATTTAATTCCTCAATTGCTTCCATGACTTCTTCTTTTAGTTCATCGCTCACTGACCTTGGTTCGTTAAGAGCCCTAGAGACCGTGGCTGTAGAGACTCCCGCTCTTTCCGCTACATCTCTTATAGTTGGTTTGTTCATCTGTGACCCTCACACTCGATGCGTTAAATCGATTCTGTAAACCATTACCGAGTATAGTTGTTGCTAGTAAGCTTTTCCCTAAATAGTAAATATCTACTCCCTCTGTGGTTCCTTAAATTTAGCCATTTGAGTACGTTTTCAAGTCTATAACTAAAGTTTAGCCATTTCAAATAATCTAATAGTTAAAAACTAGTATCGCAGCTTGATAATATTTTGATCATTGTTATCATAAAGTTGAGTAAACGATTACAAGACATTAAACGATAGAGAGGAGGTGGTGAATCCAGAGATTATTTTTTCTTTGCAATTTAGTTAGTCTAATTTCATAAAAAACAAGGAGGTAACAATGTTAAGAAAAGCAAAATCTTCGGTAGCTTTAATATTAGCATTTGTATTGATAATTGGCTCTTTTAGTAGCATAGCTTTGGCTCAAGATTACTCGGGTAATTACGCCATGGTAACTTTTTTAAGAGGTTCGGAGTTCTTTAACTGGGCTTTTATGGGAATGAGAGACGCTGCCAAGATGTTGGATGAAGATATTGAGGTAGAGCTAAGAGGTCCGTCTACATGGGATGCCACGGAGGAGGCGCAGGCAATTAGACAGCTGACCTCCAGAGGAGTTGAGGGAATACTTACAACTGCAGGGGCTTCCCAGACTATGGTACCTGCTATAAATTCCGCCATCGAACAAGGTATTCCAGTAGTCGGTTTCGATTCCGACCCTGTCCACAGCGATCGTTTAGGTGTTGCAACCACCGACCAGTTTAAGGCGGGAGAAAAGGCAGGTGAAGAAGTGGTAGAATGGTTAGATGGAGCGGGTCAAGTAATAGTTTCCACCCACTTCGGAATCGAATACTTGGAACAGAGAATGAACGGATTCAAGGCCGGAATTGAAGGTTCCGATGTAAGGGTTGTCCAAACCATTAATGACGAGGGTGAGATCTCTACTGCGGAAAGTAAGATTACGTCCGCTATACAGAAGAATCCCGATATAGATGCCATCTTCTGTGCACACGGTAACCCTTCAATTGGAGCAGCAGCATCGCTCAAGAGCCTCGACAAGGTGGGCGAAATTGATATAATGGCTTTTGATTTTGCCAAAAAAGTTTCAAAGGAAATCCAAGCGGGAAACATAAGAGCAACAGTTGCTCAGAATCCTTACCTGATGGGATATTATGGTATGATTATGTTGTGGAGTGCGAACCAAGAAACGGAAGTAGAGTCCAGAAACGAACCTTTTGGCCATGTCCCTCCTAGGATTGACACTGGAGTATCAATTGTCTATCAAGAGGGTATAGATCAGTTCTTGAATCCGCCAGAATTCGTTTCAAGCTGACAAAAATTATCCTCTTATCTTTTCAAAACAACAAGCACCGGCTTGATCCTCAAGTCGGTGCTTCGTTTTCATTAAAATCTTTTTATTGATCGATAAGGTGGGTATACTGACTTGAACTTTTTTTGGAGATTCAAATGGGAAGCCATCTGAAATATTACGTAAACAAGTTTGTCGGTACGACGAATATTGGCCTGATATTCGCGATTGCTGTCATTTTTATGGGACTAAGTTATTTTTCCCCTACTTTTTTAACTCTCTCAACCCTAGAAGTAATAGCAATGAATTACGTTGCCGAAGGGATTATGGCCCTTGGTATGACGATCGTAATAATCTCGGGTGGGATAGATCTTTCCGTTGGATCCTTACTCCCGTTTAGCGCTATCCTCGTTGCTACTTTCTTTAATATGCAGATGGGAATGCCATTAGCGATAGCTTTAACATTGCTCATTTCTATCACAATTGGTCTCTTAAACGGTTTTATGATAAACCGATTGAAGGCCGATTCTTTCATCGTAACTTTGGCTACCATGATCGGGGTTGGCGGGATGTCACTTATTCTCAGTCGAGGTGGTACTATATCTGGTTTTCCAATAGGATTTTCGTATCTGGGGTTAGGGAGGATCATAGGTGTCCCCTTGCCAATATTCCTATTTTTTGTATTTGCCTTGATTATAGGGGTTTTGCTAAAGCGCCATAGATACTTTTATCAGGCATACTATATAGGAACAAGCACCCAAGCAGCCCGCCTTTGCGGTATAAATGTAGAACAGTTCAGGCTTTTCATATACTCCTTTAATGCGTTACTCGCCGGTGTTGCAGGACTTATAACTGCATCTCGATATTTAAGTGCGGGCCCTAACTTCGGAGTGGGTATTGAACTCAGAGTTATTGCCACGGTGATAGTAGGGGGCGCGAGTCTCTCCGGGGGTAGGGGGTCTATTGACAGAACTGTTCTGGGTATGATTTTCCTCGCGCTCGTCAACAGTATATTTATTGAGCTGGGTTTACCCACTTATTGGAAACAGGTAGTCTTCGGTTTTGTGATAATTTCCGCAGTTGTGATTGAGAGATACTTGAGGGTTAAGAGAACAGGTGTAGAAGAATCTTGGCAGGACTTTATGCTAACCAGCAGATAATTTTTCGGACTAGTGAGATTAATTAAGTCTGAAGGAAGTGGTGGTTTATCAATCGGTGGGAGATTAAATGTCACAGGCTATAATAATCCTAAAAGAGAAAAGAGAAGCTCAGCTTTTGCTGCTTAATCTAATCATTGCTGGTCTACTAGCGATTTTCTTCCCAGGTAGTTTCCCAAATCCCGGAAATCTAAGGGCTTTGGGAGTTGGTATGGTATACGATGCATTAGTAGCAGTTGGGATGACGTACGTCTTGATCCTGGGTGGTTTGGACCTATCTGTAGGATCGAATGTTGCATTGACTAGCGTAGTAACAACCCTGCTGCTTGCGAGGTGGGGTATCACAAGTGTCCCCATGGCAATTGCGATGGGGCTTGGGCTCAGTGCTACAATAGGTGCTATAAACGGTGCAATAATTACTGGTGTTAGCTTAAACCCATTCATTGTTACCCTAGGTATGATGGCTATTGCTAGGGGAGTAGCAAGAGTATTGAGTGCCGGTTTCTTTATCACTGATTTGCCAGCTAGTTTTGAAGTACTGGGAAATGCATCCGTTTTTGGCGTACCTTTACAGATAATACTTACTCTGGGGATAATTGCGGTATTTGACTTTTTAGTAAGGCGATGGTCCGTGTTGAACCGGGCTTATTTCGTTGGAACTCAACCAGACAATGCTGAAACTGTTGGTATTAACGTAGGTAGAGTAATTTTTGTTGGTTTTATCATCAGCGGCCTTTTCTCTGGCATTGCGGCAATATTCTTATCTTCCCACCTTGGAATAGGGTACTCTCAATTCGCCGGGGGCATGGCACTTAGGGCTTTGGCGGCTGCTGTAGTCGGTGGTGCAGACTTTACAGGCGGGAAAGGCAGCGTTTGGGGGGCTTTCCTTGGTGTTCTGTTGCTTGCACTTGTTTCAAATGGTTTTGTTCAAGTTGGCTTATCAGCTTATTGGGAGCAGGTTGTAAATGCCATTGTACTGATTATAGCAATCTGGGCTGCTTCTTTTTCGGAGAAGTAAATTCTTAGTAATTTGGCTCTTATTTCTAAATTAAGTGATAATATTTAAGTAGGAGGTTAAAAATGGAATTTTTTGACTGGCATCAACCTACTGAAATTATATTTGGCTGGGGAAGGCTAGACGAGGTTGGAGATTTTCTCAATAAATATGGGGATAAATGCTTGATGGTGACAGGCCATACTTCAAAAGCCAAGTACCCGATTTACGAAAGGATTAAGGATAACCTCGAAAATCGGGGAATAGATTTAATTCACTTCGATGGAGTGACGACTAACCCTACCACTGAAACGGTAAATGAGGGAAGCAAGCTCGCTGTCGAAAATGACGTTGATGTGGTTTTAGGGGTAGGTGGAGGTTCCAGTATGGATACTGCAAAGGCTATAGCGGTAGGCGCTTCTCACGAAGGAGAAGCTTGGGACTATCGCCTCTTTACCGATAAAGAGATAACTGAGAATACATTGCCGATTATAGCAATAACTACTACCTCAGGTACTGGCTCACAGGTAACCCCTTTTTCCGTGGTGACGAACTCACAAAAAAAAAGTAAATTTGCCCTGGCCAGCACTGAACTTTGTCCTGAGGTAAGCATCGTCGACCCGGAGTTAATGGTTACTGCCCCGGAACATGTAACTGCTTCTACGGGTTTTGACGCTTTCGCCCATTCTTTTGAAACTTACATTCACGATGACTCCTCACCTTACACAGACCTACTGGCAAAAGAAGCTATCGAACTAATAGTCAAGTTTCTTCCAATTGCAATGAGCCAGCCGGATAACAAACTTGCCCGGAATAAGCTGGCTTGGGCTGATACGTTGGCTGGCATATGCATTTCAAATGCAGGAACTACCTTACCTCACGGAATCGGCATGGCTATAGGTGGTCACGCCCCCGAGGTATTACACGGCGAAGCGCTGTCCGTAATATATCCCGAATTTACGAGATATACTTATCCCTCAAAAATAGAAAAGTTCTCCACGGTGGGGCGAATTTTGGATCCTGAATTAGAAGTCGAATTCGACGAAAAAGCAGCACATAAGTCATGCCAGGCTATAGACGAATTTCTAAAGGAGATAGGGATGTACTTTAATTTGGAAGAACTGGGAGTACCGAAATCTGAATTGGGAGCAATTGCGGATGATGCGGTTGAACTACCGGACTACGAGGCCAACCCCAGGGTAGCAAATCGCGATAAGATTTTGGAATTGATAGAAAAGGCTTACGACAGAAGTTTGTGAAAGAATTACTTTTGTAACTGGATAAAAAGTAGGTGGTTAAGTTGAGAGCAGATGAGAACAATAGTTCAGAAAATAAAAGCCCTATTTTATCAGCTAAAGGCCTCACTAAGCACTTTGGTGGAATACGGGCCTTGGAAGATGTAGGTCTGGATCTTTACAAAAACGAAGCTCTGGCACTTTTAGGAGACAACGGGGCAGGGAAATCAACACTTATAAAGATAATATCGGGAGCTTTCAAACAAGATAAGGGAGAGATCGAATTTAACGGAGAACCAGTAAAAATAGAGGATCCTAATGACGCCAAGGAGCTCGGCATAAAAACAGTTCATCAAGATCTCGCTTTATTTACCCTTCTCGACGTTACCTCGAACCTATTTGCCGGGGAAGAGAAAACTAAATTTGGATTTCTGCAGAAGGGTAAGATGGCAGGAGAGTGCGAAGAAATTCTGGAGGAATTACAGGTCTCAGTCAAATCTTTAGATCAGAAAGTAGGTTCACTTTCAGGAGGTCAGAGACACGCGGTAGCAATTGGAAGAGGGGTTTACGTGGGGCACGAACCGAAAGTCATCATAATGGATGAGCCTACAGCAGGTCTCGGTGTTGAAGAAAGCAAGAACGTAATCCAGTTACTTAAAGACCTGAAAGAAAAGGTTTCGGTCATCTTCATTACCCATAACATGGATTATGCATTTGATGTAGCAGACAGAGCCCTGGTGTTGGCCAGTGGGCGCACGGCGGGTTTAGTCCATATGAATGAGACTACCGAGGAAGAGATAGTTGGGATGATGATGGGGAAAATAAAGAAATAAAGATATACCTTAACCAGGAGTTAGGACTAAGCCTTCAACACTGTATTAATGTATTAGACTATAAAGGTTTTCACCTTATTGTATTTTAACTGAAATATTGCAGAGAGTAGCCTCCAGTTTATATAGTAGTGTTAAGCCATCCCCCGTCAATATAGTAATTTGAGCCCAGACAGTAACTTGCCAAAGGAGAACAGAGGAAAGCGTATAGATGAGCGACCTCTTCGGGTTGCGCAAACCTGCCTAGA
>JAGXLB010000122.1 GCA_018334915.1 Candidatus Bipolaricaulota bacterium | reverse complement strand
AAGTGCTCAGATTTTCTTCTCAAAACAATTGTAAAAATTCAGAAGCTAGTCATGGAAAGTCCCCTATGAATAAGGAATTACACCCTCTCAATTACTCGATAAATACAAGACAGATAAGGGATAGGAAAGCTGATAGGGTGTTACAGGAAGCTTTTTCGAAAGATAAAACTTGCGAAAGTTGAGAGTTAGTGAATGAAATCAGTTCGACCTGATAACAATAGTTATTTTCCTTGATATGATTGAGGAGGACAAGTTAAAGTATTAGGAAAGCTAACGGAGGATCATGTCTTTATCGTGTCAAGGCTACCAAAGTTTAATTGAAAACCTTCCTGAAGCTCTATTTCTGGAGGACTTTGAGGGAAACATCCTAGAGGTCAACGAGGAAGCCTGCCGGTTGCTTGGGTACAAGAAAGAAGAATTGCTTGACCTCGGAGTTGAGGACCTTGTACCGGAGGGTGCTCCAGCATTCTTGCCGGATCAAATTGACGAAGCTACTACCTCGGGGAAACCATTGGAAACTACCAATATAAAAAAAGACGGAACGGAAGTGCCTGTAGAGTTGCGAGGCAGAATTCTCGAGTGCGAGGGGCAAAAAAAGATACTAGTTACCGTCAGAGATATTTCTGAACGTATTGTTGCGGGCGAGAAACTGGAAGAGACAAAAGAAAGATACAAGAGGTACTTTGAAGAACTCGGGGACGCCATTTTTATAATTGGAATGGGAGGAGAGGAATACGGAAAGATTCTGAATGTTAACTCTACTGCAATTGACCAAACGGGTTACTCAAGGGAAGAGCTGGTAGGGATGAATATGATACAGGATCTGTCTTTGGGGTCTCCTCTCGAATTGGATTTAGAAGATGCAAACAAGAAATTGTCGCAGGGTGAGACAGTAAGTTTTACCGAGAAGAAGGAAAGGAAGGACGGTAGTAATTACTGGACCGAGGTAGTGGTAACCCCAATTGAGTACGAAGGGAGAGAAGCCAACCTGTCCATTAACAGAGATATTACCGACCGAAAACTGGCTAAAGAACAACTAAAGCAATACAAGATGGCCGTGGAAGGTTCGGACGATTTAATAGCCGCATGCGATAAGGACTACAACTACCTTTTTGCGAATCCTGCTTACAGGAATTTTTATGATGTAGAAGAGGGGGAGATAAGGGGCTACAAAGTAGGAGACTTGATAGATGATAGTGCTTTTCGAAGTAAGGTGAAACCCCGATTGGACAGATGCCTTCAGGGTGAAAGGATAGAATACGAGATGGAGCGCACTCATCCCATTAAGGAAACGAGGCAGCTACGCATAAGTTACTATCCCCTCAAAAGTGAAGGTGAAATACACGGTATAGTGGCCACAATGAGAGATATCACCGAACGAAAACGAACCCAGCAGGCATTGAACGAGGAAAGGGATAAATTAAGACATCTCCACGACTCCGTCGACAAACTGCAACAGCAAAATGACGAAAAGAGTATCCTCCAGACTGCAGTCGAAGTCTCCGAAAGTATCCTCGACTTCGAACTCTGTGCTATTGACCTGATCGAAGGTGATTACCTTGTAACAAAAGCCATCTCTTCAGGATTGAGCCCGGACCAAACACACAGGTACGAAATAGGGGAGGGGGTTGGTGGAATGACCGTCGAACAGGGAGAAACAATCTGGGGTAATGATTTGCGAGATTATCCGGAAGCCAAGCCTACGAATGAGGATTTCCGGGCTTTTATAAGTGTCCCCGTTGGCAAAGTAGGTGTATTGCAGGTAGTTTCTAGAGAAGTTGGCAGGTTTAACGAAGAAGACGTAGAACTTGCAGAAATCCTATCCAACCACCTGCGGGAGGAAATAATGCGTGTTCGGCTGGAGAAAAACCTCCGCCAGCAGGCGATTCATGACCCACTAACGGCTCTTTATAACCGGCGTTACTTCAACGAGACCCTGGAAGAGGAGGTAGAAAGATGCAAAAGATACGAGAGGCCAGTTGCCTTCCTAATGATCGATGTAAATAGATTCAAAGAGATAAATGACCGGTATTCCCACCAGACAGGAGACAAGGTACTCCAGGAAGTAGCTGACCTGCTGGATGAGAACGTAAGGGGGGCCGATACGGTTGTAAGGTACGGGGGAGACGAGTTCCTTGTAATGTTGCCCGAAACCAATGGGGAAGTATTCGAGATAGTTGATAGACTGAAAGCTGAATTAGCAGAGTGGAACGAGCGAAGTTCTCTTATCGACTTTCCTCTCTCCCTGGCATTGGGAGTATCTCACTGGAACCCCGACCAGGATAGAGATGTAGAAGATGCATTAAAAGAGGCTGATAAAAAAATGTATGAGGATAAGGATCGATAGGTAAGTCGTTAGTTTTTACCGTAAATAAAAATAATCTCCCCTCTGGAGGCGGCTTCACCGATAAACATCCAAATGAAGAGAAATTTGGAAGGAGGAAATCACCATTTTAAATTACAGAAAAGGTAACAAGATTTTTCAGGTCTTGGTAACAGCCTGCGTTATGGTTCTAGCAGTTGGCCTCATATCCGCTGCCAGAACTTACGAATCGGTCCGAATTGTTGGCGAAAAGTCTCTTGAGGAAGCTGAAGTAGTAGATGGGGGCTCCGGTACTGAAAACGACCCTTACGTTATTAAAGATTGGCAAATCGACGCTTCCGGTTCCGATTACGGACTTCTACTAAAAGGCACCGATGCTTACATTTTAATATCAGAATTAGTGGTCAGCGGTGCTAGAAACGCTAACTTGAGTCTAAGGGAGGTCGAAAACGTTACTGTTAAAGGGTGTAAGTTAAAAAATAGCGATAACGGGGTAGAGGTTATCAACGGAAAGCACGTGGAATTAGATCATAATCGAGTGACCTCGAACAAATTTGGAATATCGATTGTAAAAGGAAGCAGATCGACGATAAAACATAATCTAATCAGGTCAAACAAGTTTGGAATCTATCTAGAAAGTGTTGAACTAAACGAGATTAGCTACAACCAGGTAGAGAAAAATTCGTGGAACGGAGTATATGTTGACAGCACCTCCAGAACCAACACTTTTCATTACAACAATTTCATAGACAACCAAGTTGCACCAATTCGTGCTGCTAATCGCTTGAACAACTGGAACGGTGAAGAGGCAGGGAATTACTGGAGTGATTATACCGGAGAGGATCAAGACGGCGACGGTATAGGGGATACAGCGTTCAAGATTCCTTCTTCTCAAACTAAGGTTTACGACTACAAACCCTTGGTAGAACCTTGCTCCGATACTTACAATCAAGTTGACTAATTACGTAATGTGGCCATTACCGGAGATGACGGGAGGGAGCAACCGAATCTCAGCCAGGTAGCATCCAGGTTAACGCCCTTTGGTGCAAAAATTGCTCCTGCCGTATAAGTTCCACATTTTGGCTCCCCTTCGAACGATCCTTGCAGTGCCGCACCTCGGTTGATTGCTTGGTCTCGTGTTTTTGAAGGACGTAGGTTCTCGCTGTTCAAGTTTTGATACGAGCCCCATCATTTGAGGGATGAGTAATTGATTTCCCTATTTGATCAAGGAAAAAAGACTAAATTCTCAATCGTTATCGAGCTCCTTTTGCCCGGTGGGGCAGCGATCTAGAAGCACGCAGTCGCGGCACTGAGGTGTCCGGGACTTGCAGGTTTCCCTGCCGTGCCTGATCAGATGAAGGTGTAACTGATACATGTCCTTATCGGGAACCAGTTCGGTGAGAGTCTCGTGGTGGTTTTCTCCCGACTTTATCAATTCCAGCCGAGAGGTGACGCGTCGGACGTGGGTATCAACTGGAAATATCGGCTTATCCAGAGCGAATAGGGACACTACGGCTGCCGTTTTCTTACCTACCCCGTCGAATTCCATTAGATTTTCCCAGGTCTCGATTGCACTTAGATCGTCCAGGTAATCGAGTTCCAGGCCTCCCATTTCTCTGAGTCCGGTCAGTATACCTTTTATGGTCTTTGCCTTCTGGTGCTGAAGGCCCGCAGTTTTTATTGCCTCCGCAATTGTTTCCTTCGAAGCCTCCGCTATTTCCTCGTAGCTGTCGAACGCCTGCCATAAGCTTTTCTCAGCTCTATCACGGTTGTTGTCGGTTGTATTTTGGGAGAGAACGGTCTGAATTAACGTATCCAGGGGGCTTCTCGTTCTGTCTTTTTCTATCGGACCGAACCGTTCCTCCAGTCTATCCCGGACCCAGAATAAGTTTTCCACTCTCTTATCTTCGTCGGTCATGATAATGGTTGATAGGTTAAGGGAATAATGGATAAATGGCAATATGTCCAGGCCTTCCACTAGTCGCCGGGATATGAGATCCCCGACCGCTATCTATTTTTTATAATTGCCCACACATTCTTACTTTATCAGCCGGAGTCCGTCCATGGTGTACATATAGTTAAAGTGTTGGTTAATTACCTTGGGTAGTAACCAAGCAGAATTTATCGAAGAAGACAATTATACAATTCCACCAATCACGACACCCGACGATCTGGAAAAAACCGGCTATCGAAGGTAAGATACAGCATGAACGAACGGCCCGGGCAGAGGCACCCGGAATCTAGGTCGGTAGCCAACTCTAGCAGAATAAGTAAATTTGGGAAGCGTAAATAACCACCCCCCTCGCACTGTTGCTCAACTAGGCTTTATTGAATAACATTTTATGGTGATAGCATGGCCGGACACTCCGAATGGTCAAATATAAAACACAGGAAGGAAAAACAGGACAAAAAGAAGGCGAAGAAGTTCGGAAAGTTGACCAAGGAAATCATTAAAGAGGCCCGAAATAACCCCGATCCTAACGATAACCCGACCCTTGCAGGAGCGATAGAACGGGCGAAGGAAGCGGACATGCCCAAGGAGAACATCGAACGGGCGTTAAAGAAGGCAAAGGGTGAACTGGAAGGTCAGAACTTCAAGACGCTGGTATACGAGGGGTACGGTCCCAAGGGCGTTGCTCTGCTGGTTAAGGCAGAAACGGACAACCGTAACCGGACAAGTTCTTACCTAAAAAATACTTTCGAGGACTACGGTGGAGAACTCGGCGACGAGGGTTGCGTCCGCTGGATATTTGAAAGAAAAGGTCTGATAAAAATCGACCCTGCATCTCTGAACGGGACTGATGAGGAGACCCTCCAGTTAAAGGCAATCGAAGCTGGAGCGGAAGACATAGAAAACAGTGATGAGCAAGTGAAGATATTCTTTGACCCGGACGACATCAAACCGGCGGCCGAAAGCCTGAAAGCACTGGCTCCGAACCTGGAAACTGAACTGGTCATGTTACCCAAGAACTACGTTGATCTAGACGGGGATGTCCAGGATAATGTCGAGGACCTGCTGGAAGAATTAAGGAATAACAGGGATGTAGACAGAGTCTTCCACAACTGCAAACCTTTACTGGATTAGCTGAACTGGTACCACACACCGCGCTAAAACTCATTTTTCCTCAATTAGGTGTAAGTTAGGTAGGACCGACTCCAACCATCTGTCTGACCTGTTCCATGTTTTTGGAGGCTATTTCCCTTGCTTTTTCCTTTCCCTTTGATAGCAGGTCTTCTACATGGGATCGGTTCTCCATTAGTTCTTCTTTCTTCTCTTGAACTGGGCGTATTTCAGCCATCAAATTTTCATGGACAGCTTCCTTGAGATCGATGTACATCAGGTTTCCTTCTCTGTGGTCTTCCCTGAACCCTTCCACCGTAGATTCCGGTGCGGTAAGTTCCAGCAATGTAAACAGGTTAGCAACACCGGGACTCATTTCGTCGCCCTGAGCCTTGCCTGGATCGGTAACAGCTGACTTTATCTTTTCCCAGATAGAATCCTCGTTTTCCATTAACCCTATGGCGTGTTTATCGTGATCGCTTTTACTCATTTTTCGCTCTGGATCGGCGGTGGACATAATTCTGGCTCCTCGCCCAATTATGGGCTCCGGTTCCGGAAAAAACTCACCATATCTATTGTTAAATTTACGGGCGATTCTCCTTGTTAGCTCCACGTGCTGGACCTGATCTTCACCGACTGGTACCCGTGAAGCCTTGTAAAGAAGTATGTCTGCCGCCTGGAGCACCGGGTAGTCAAATAGACCTGCGCTGACAAAGTCTCGCTTGTCGGATTTGTCTTTAAACTGTGTCATTCTGGTTAAATCCCCGTAAGACGTAACGGAGTTAAAAATCCACTGGAGTTCTACGTGCTCTCGAACCTCGGACTGAATGAACAGAATCGATTTTTCTGGATCAATTCCGCTTGCGATGAGATCGGTGGCCATCTCGAGAGCTTCTTCACGTAGAGTGTCGGGGTCGTAATCTGATGTGATAGCGTGTAGGTCGACTATACAGTAAACGGTATCGTGTTTCTCCTGCAATTCAACCCAGTTGGTAATGGCGCCAAAATAGTTACCAATATGTAGTTCTCCCGTGGGTTGAATTCCGGAAAATAGCTTTGGCATATAAATTTCACTCCTGTTGTTATTTTTTTAGGTTAGTACAGTTCTGGCAGGACTAGCCTTTAAGCCAGACCGTAAGGATCGTGATGTCCGATCTGGTTACGCCGGGAATTCTCTCTGCCTGACCAAGAGTCCGCGGCTCTACCTCCTTTAATTTCTCCCTTCCTTCCGTCGAAAGACCGTCCAGTTCGTCGTAGTCCAGGGAATCAGGTAGTTCTTTCTCCTCCATCTCCCGGAACTGTTCTATTCTCTTTTCCTGCTTCTTTATGTAGCCTTCGTATTTTGCTCGAATCTCTACTTCTTCTTTGATCTCCGGTAAAGTCCCGTCTTTCAGTGAGCCCAGTTCCATTATTGTTTCCCAGGATATTTCCGGACGTTTGAGCAGCTCGTAGAGACTTGCCCCCTGGTCCTCCAGAGGCGAAGTATCGTTTTCCTTCAGAATTTCGTTGACTTCCTTGCTCGGCGTCACCCTGGTAGACTGAAGCTTTTTGAGTTCCGACTTTACCCTATCTTTCTTATTCATAAACTGCTCATATCTTTCCTGGCTTATCGTTCCCAGGTCCCAAGCGAGCTCGGTTAGTCTAAAGTCCGCGTTGTTCTCCCTGAGAACTATCCTGTACTCGGCCCGGGAGGGGAGCATCCGATACGGTTCGTCGACCCCTTTGGTGATAAGGTCGTCGATCATAACTCCGATGAATCCCTGAGACCGGTCCAGTATTACCTGTTCTTCCCCCCGTCTTGCCGCGTTTATTCCGGCGATGATTCCCTGGCCTGCTGCTTCTTCGTAACCGGTAGTTCCGTTTATCTGGCCTGCCGTATAAAGGCCGTCTATCTTCAGGGTTTCAAGACTATTCTTTAGCTGAATTGGGGGAATGTAATCGTACTCGATGCCGTAGCCGTAACGTTCTATGTGCGCGTCTTCCAGGCCTTCTATAGATCTGACTATTCCTTCCTGGACGTCTGGAGGAGAAGAAGTATATATTCCCTGGAGGTAGTATTCTTTTGAGACCTTACCCTCCGGTTCCAGGAATACCTTGTGGTGCTTTCTGTCCGGGAAGTCAATTATCTTGCTCTCAAGGGATGGACAGTACCGGGGATGAGCACTTACTACGGTGCCGTTGTATCTAGGGTTTCTATCTATATTGTTCCGAATTATTTCGTGTGTTTTCTCGTTAGTCCTGGTTAGATATACCGGATATTCGTCATCGAGAACCTGTTTTTCGGAAATATAGGAGAAAG
>JAGXLB010000121.1 GCA_018334915.1 Candidatus Bipolaricaulota bacterium | reverse complement strand
ACCCCGGAGGAAACCGGACGAGGTCGTCCTCACCTATGTAGGCGCCCGCTTCTTCCAGAAGCTCTAGGGCCCGTTCGTGGTGGAACTTTATCCCAACTCGGCGGAGCAGTTCCAGGGTTGTATTGTGTATATCCTCTATCTGGTTGTCGGAAAGTAACCTGAACTGTGGCGTATCGAAACTCGTATGGTTTGAGTTAAGTATTTCAGCAGCTTCGTCTCTTAGCATCAAGTAACCTCCTAATGGTTAGAATGTAACTATCAAATAGAACAAAAATCATACTAACTTTTTCTAGGCAAATTTGCTCTGAATTAGTTCCAGTTTTTCCTGAGTATCCCGGTCTAACGCCGGAATTCCTTCGTCGCTTTCAAAAAAGTCCGTTACGTACTTGTTCGTCCTGTCAAAGAAAGACTCAATATTTTCGGAACCTTCGTTGTTAAACGGTGTTCTGTCCAGAAATCTGGGATACCAGCTACTCTTGAAGTTATCGAGAGTATGTGAGTGGGAAACGAACTCCCCTCCTGGACCTACTTCTTCCAGCAGACCGATTTCTAATTCTTCCACGGTCCCTACTCGGGATACCGTATTGCGAAGTAGATCGATTATCTCGTCCATTGCCACTATCATTTCCGGTATCAAGATTTTGGCACTACCAAATAGACCGACATCGTGAATTAGATTTGCACCGGATAAAGTTGCCAGGTAAGCCGAAGAAAGCGCTTCCACTACAGCCTGGCCGTCAAAGAGCTTGGAATCACCCGTACCGGCAGTTCCAAATACGGGAAGCCCGAGGTGGTGTCCCAGTTCGGCAATTGCAGAAGACATCACCTGAAGCTCCGGAGCGCCGTAGGAAAAGTTTGCCGTATTCATATCCATCAATGAGGGCATGCCGCCGAGGACGAACGAACCACCGGGATCGATCTGCTGATGTATTACCAGGCCAAATAAGGATTCAGCGGTGGCCTGAGCGACTGCAGTTCCGAAGCCCTGAGGGGCAGTTGCACCCATAGCCAGAAACGGAGAATAGAGAAGCGGTATCTCTTTTTCCGCACAGTACCGAACTTTTCGGACTGAACTATCGGGGTTAATGAGGGGTGATATCGGTTCGGCGTAATTTACAAAAAAGGGCCTGTCTTTAAAAGGAGTTTTGGCTTTCGCCCGGGCCATTTGATGGACGGCTTTCAGGTCCTCCAGGCTTTCGGTAATCGCAACAAAAGGTTTGTCCGTGTTCAACAAGCACTGCTTTGTCGAGACTATTTCGGCCATCTGGCTGTCGTGGTCTGTCGCAAACCCGGCCGGCATAAGGAAACTTATATTGGACAGCCCGTCAACAAGTCTCACTATCTGACCGATATCTTCCTCTCGGCAGTCCTGGTATTTACCGGAATCAGGGTCGAGCAGGTTGGGTCCGTCTATACTCGCTCCAAAGTAGCTCTTGTCACCTTCAAGCTCGAGCGCCTTTTCTCCTGCCTGGTCGTATAGATCCAGCGAGTCCGGGGTTTTTTCGATAGATTCTTCGACAAGGGTCCTGGGTAAGCGGGCTCTATCCCCTTCGATCCTCGCTCCGGCTCCATCCAGGATCACTTTTGTCTTGCCTTCCGTTAACTTCATTCCGATCTTTTCTAGGATTTCGTAAGCGCCCGTTTCAATCCTTTCCATCTCACCTTTTCCAAGCAGGTTTAACCTCACACCCTCCAGTGGAGAATATTTACTTGACAAAAAAACCACCCTCGTAGGTTAGCTGCTTTAAAAAACAATCTTCACATCTGACGTGACTAAATGGTAAACCCGTCTACCAGATGATCGCCCGGGGTCGTAACAAAGTAATTCAGGCCCGTGACGTAAGAAGAGCCTGTGACTTTGGGAACTATGACCTGTCGACCGTCCAGTGTTTTTTCCTCCACGGCTTGACCTCGAAACTCCGTATCTATGATGCTGCTATAACGCTTGCCTTCTCCAAGCTCCAGCTCACCTCTGTAGTACTCCCATGCAATTTGCGAACAGGTCCCCGTACCACAGGGCGACCTATCAATTACAGCACCTTCGTGAATTACGACGTTCTTTGAATCTTCCTCTCCCTCGACGAAACGTATTCTTTCCAGAGGTACTCTTCCTGTTTCCGGATGCTTGAGCTTTATTTCTTTCCGATCATTGACCTCTTTCATTATTTTGTGGGCCAGAGAGTTCAATTCATCCAGGTTTTGCCTGGATACGGAAAGCTCCAGGTTCTCGAGTTCCACTATTCCAAAGAAATTTCCCCCGTAACTCAGCTCAACATTTATTTCTCCCCGGCCCGTCACCTCCACTTCGACGGCGTCAAAGTAGTAAGAAGGCGTGCCAAACAGATCTACCCTATCGACTCGGCCATCGCGATAATAAGCTATCGTCTTTACGGTTCCCGCAGGAGTGTCCAGAGTGATAACGTTTTCCCCCTGGTCCACTTCCAGAAACCCCAGTTCAGATAGAACGGTGGCAACGCCAATAGCCCCGTGTCCGCACATGTCAGCGTATCCGGCTGGATAAGGGAATAGGACTCCAATATCAGCGTCATCTTCAACCGGTTCCATTACTATCGCACCAAACATAGCGTCATGCCCTCGGGGCTCTTTCATCGTCCTCGTCCTAAGTTGATCCTGGTTTTTCCTAATCCATCGTTGTCGTTCTACCATCGTCGGTTGATCTTCCAGCGCTGGGTCATACCCGTCCAGAATTATCCTAATCGGTTCTCCAGCAGTGTGAGCATCAATCGCCAGGGCAAAGGACTTCTCTTTTAAGTTGTCCAGAGGATCTTTAATTGAATTCATCATTTAATATTGACCTCGATTCATTCACTTTCTTTTCCCAGTTTAAGGCCTTCCGGAGTTAGTTTTTCCTCTACTTCCGAAAGTAGCCAGTCAAGCGTAACTGCCAGGCCTGCCGTCAACAGAGCCCCCTGCATCATTAATGAGACAAAGTTTACTGACTGTCCCCGCATAATTATCTGACCCAGCCCACCGGCGTTTATCAGTGCAGCTATAGCCGCCGTACCGACGCAGAGAATGGTAGAATATCTAATTCCTGACACGATCACCGGTAGTGCCAGAGGAAGTTCTATCTTCCTAAAGATCTGAAGTTTCGACATACCCATACCCTTGGCAGATTCTATTACACTTTGATCTATATCCTCTATGCCGACGGTGGCATTACGAAGTACCGGAAGGAGAGAGTAAATAAAAAGGGCAATTATGCCAGGACGGAAACCGATACCGAAAAAGGGCGATACTCCAGCAACCAGAGCTAGAGGAGGGATTGCCAGTCCAACGTTTGCTATTCCCGTAACCGGGGTGGCAAGGAATTTAAGTCCGGGTCGAGTGATTAGAAGCCCGGCACTAATACCTACTGTTATAGCCAGAAATTCTGCTATACCGACCAGCTTGATGTGTTCCCACGTTCTCAATAACAGATCACTACCGGATGCCGGATCGTACCATCCCTGGGCCCCATAAAGCGTATAGTATATCGTCAGCCCTACCATTATTATTATCAAAACCGACGACATTATCCGCTTGCCTTTCATCTTCCCCCTCCCTTGGACCTCCAGTTAAGTTTTTGTTCGATTCTTCCCGATAGCCAGTCCAGTACAATCGCGAGAATGCTGGAAAATATTGCTCCTGTAAGGATCAAGTCGACCCTCAAATTTCTAATACCCCGGAATATTGGTATTCCAAGCCCGCCACCGCCGACGAAGACAGCTAAAGCGGCTATTCCCACGCTCATGACGATCGCATTTCTCAACCCCGCCATGATTACCGGAAATGCCAGGGGCAATTTGACCCTGTAAAGTATCTCGCGAGGAGACATTCCCATCCCTCTGCCAGCCTCAATAATCTCCGGACTAACTTCTTTAATCGCCGTATAAGTGTTTTCGATGATAGGCATTTGAGCGTACAGGACCAGTGCAATAATTGCCGGGACCATGCCAACACTCTGGACACCGGGAATGGCTCCTAGTAGGGGTATCATCATCGTATAGAGAGCCAAACTGGGGATAGTAAGCATGATTTCGGCCAGATTTACCACGATGTTTGCCATCTCCTCCCTACCCTCACCCGCTATAAAGACTCCAATACTAACGCCGAGTACAGTGGCAATACCGGCAGCAATTCCAACCATAATCAGGTGCTCAATGATCCATTTTGTGATCAGGGGCCAGTGAGACCCAATGTACTGCCACGTCGAGCTAAATATCTTTTCTTCCATGGTGTTTCCTCTCAATCATCAGGTTTGAGCTACCCCGGGGGATCCCGGGGTAGCGTTAATTAGAACTGATTAACCTTCTATCAGGCCATGTTCCACAAGGAATTCTTCCGCTACTTCATTTGGGTCCTTCGGAGGATCAGAAAGGTCGGCCTCGTGGTTCATTTCCATCATTGTTTTTCTGGCTGACGGGTATTCCGCACTACCACCAAGCATCTCGGGCTGGGGGAATGCGCCGGCCAGTTTCACCAGCAGGTCCTTGATTTCCGGGTGTTCTTCCAACGTGTCCGTCCGAACTACGGGGTAAAGGTTGTACGGCGGCCAGAATCCTTTATCGTCCTTTAGCACTTCCAGTCCCATAGCTTTGGCGTGCGGGTCGGTTCCGTAAATCATCCCGATCGTCGCGTTATCCTGATCCACCTGGCGCATGGTCAGGCCGATTGACATCAACTGCAGCTTGTTTTGTTTGATCTCAAATCCGTACGTTTCCTGCAGAGCAGGGAGGCCATCCGGTCGCTCGTAGAATTCATTCCCTACTGCCCACTTAACCTGCTGTTCGTTATTGATATAGTCGGCGAGATCCGAAATGGTGTGAACGTCATTTTTCTCCGCCCATTCTTCATCTACACAGAGAGCCCAGGTGTTGTTGACGTAAAGACCTTTTTCCGTTATCCAGGTTAATCCATTCGGTTTATCCAACACCTTCAACGCCCAGGGAAAAGCGTACCACGGAACCCTTCCTTCACCTTTGTAAGCTCTCCCAAGATAGGTCGTGTATGCTGTCCCGTCGTAAGACATCATGATATCTATGTCACCTGATTCCACGCCGGCTCTCAGGGTCGGACTGGGTAGATTCTTCTTCATCTGAACGGTAAAGCCTCTGTCTTCAAGTAGAAGCTTGACCATCCAGCCGACGATCCACTGTTCAGTAAAGTCCTTCGTACCGACAGTAATCTTACCTTTGGACTGATCTGCGGCCCCTATCACGGCAAAAGAGGCAAGAATCAACGAGAATATTAACAGAAAAGCAAATGTCTTTTTCAATTTACTAACCCTCCTTAGAGAATTAGGAATTCGGTTAGACCAAATAAGATTTAACCACGGGTTCAACTACCAACCTGCCTACCACCTCCTTCTTCGGTATAGGTTTCACCGATTACCTTCTGAAGGTCGTTAAAGGTAAGTATTCCTTCCAGCTTGTTGTCGTTTCCCAGCACGGGAATATTTGCGACGTCTTCTTCCAACATCACGGATAGCGCATCGGAAAGAGCCGTTTCACAGCTGACCGACCCTACGTCACTGCTCAGTACTTCATCAACCGTACCCACGTCCCCTTCCAGGTCCTGGGCCCTGATCCAACCCCTGAACCGGTTCGATCCGTCGGTAACTATTAGGTAATCAACCTCGTTTTCCTTCATCTTTTCCCGGATTTCACTTATTTCACTGTCCAATCTCACGGTCTTCGGAGAAGGTTTCATTGCATCTTTTGCCCGCATCAACCGCATGCTCTTTAGAGTTCGGTCCGTACCGACAAAATCCCGGACGAACTGGTTCTTGGGTCGAGCAAGCAATTCAGCCGGAGATGAGTACTGAATTAGCTCCCCGCCCTTCAGCAGGGCTATCTTCGTCCCCATTTTTATTGCTTCATTTATGTCGTGGGTAACGAAAACGATGGTCTTTTGAATTTCTTCCTGGATTTTGAGAAATTCGTCCTGTAGTTTGTCTCTGGTAATCGGATCTATAGCCCCAAATGGCTCATCCATCAGCATTATCGGAGGATTGGCGCCAAGAGACCTGGCCACCCCGACTCTTTGTCGCTGTCCCCCGGATAGCTCAACCGGGTATTTATCAAGATGTTCGCTTGGATCCATCCCCATAAGTTCCAGAAGTTCGTCAGCCCTGTTTCGTGCCTCACTCTGGGACCAGCCTTTTAGTTTGGGTACCGTAGCGATGTTTTCGGCTACCGTCATGTGAGGAAAAAGTCCGATCTCCTGAATTGCGTAACCGATGTCCCTCCGAAGCTCGTTTTCATCGAGTTCCTGGTTATCCGTGCCGTCTATGTAGATCTTGCCTTCGGTTATTGGAATCAACCGGTTGATCATCTTCATTGTGGTCGTCTTTCCACAGCCCGAGGGGCCGAGAAGAACGCAAAGCTCCCCTTCATTAATCTCGAGACTGACACTGTTAACGGCCTCCGTGCCATCAGGATAGATTTTTGAAACGTTCTCAAGCCTAATCATTCATTATCACCATTAGATTGAGACCTCCCTCCTTCAGCCTTCTCGTCGTGAACCTCGGTAAATCGTTCTCTCAAGTAATCTAGATGATCACTAACTTCTTTCTTCATTTTTTCGGCATCCCCTACCAGAAAAGCCCGGGCAAGTCGTTCGTGTTCCCGGCAATCTCTTTCCGGGGGAATCAGGGCTTGCTTGGCTTTAGAAACAATTAAGGGCAACAACAGCTCCATGACCCGGACGGCCATAGAATTGTGAGACGCTCGGGCAAGCTCTACATGAATCTGAGTGGTAAAATTGATTAACTCCTCTCCCCGCTCCAGCGCTTCCTGCATCTCCTTTACGGCAAGTTTGACTCTCTGAATATTCTCCTCTGTTGCCCTCTGTATAGCCATTATACCTATTTGTTTTTCGAGGACTTCTCTCAACTCGACCATGTCGTAGAAGTCCTCTTCCTCAAGTACCAGGTCAAATAGTAGGGAGTTTTCCAGGGGTAAGGAGTAATTATCGCTGACGTAATAACCTTTCCCCGCGTGTGATTCCAGGACCCCGAGAGCCACTAACGCATGCAATGCTTCCCGAATAGAAGACCTACCTACATCAAATCTTTCCCGAAGCTCCTTCTCCGAGGGCAACTTCTCTCCGGGACCAAGCTCTCCTTCCCTTATATCGGAAGAAATTTCTTCAATTATCTGTTGAGTTAACGTCTTTTTACTTTTACCAAAGGAAACCTGGCTACTTTTTTTCATATGGACATCACCATCCTGCCTATCCTATCAAACCTGTTTGATAGGTTATACAAAAAGCATTATAGAATTTTTACTCACTCACTTCAAGGACTCAGAACACCTGGACTGGTAATTGGCCCATCGGCTGATGGATGGGATATCTAAGCTGTTTAGTCAACTTCAACCGGGGCCGTTCGAAATAAAATTCTTATTAATAATATTCAAGATTACCTTTAGAATTTTCCTAAAAAATTCATTCTTTTGTCTGAAGGGCAGATCACCTATTCTTGTTTTAGGATAAAACCGAAAATTCTTACTAATTTTGGCCAGATTGCGGTAAACTCTGGTAGTAGATAACACTCTGAAATGTTACTGTCCGGATTTATTGGACAAATTCTTATGTCTCAAGGGAGGAAAAATGGAAGAAAAACTAAATTCTTTTGACCTAAAGCAGATTATTAGTTACTCCATTGAGTCGGAAAGCAAATCGAAAGAATTTTACGGTAAGTTCGTCGAATCCGGAAAGGGCCA
>JAGXLB010000120.1 GCA_018334915.1 Candidatus Bipolaricaulota bacterium | reverse complement strand
GTAGTTCATCTCGTGGAGCTTTTCTATAAGGGACTCGGGCTCGGGGAACCGGTCCTCATCCCAGGTAAAAACCCTTTTGTTATCCATGTGTTGAATATCAAAATAAATAGCATCGCAGGGAATATTATGTTCCCTGAATTTTTTCGCCAGATTTATTGCATCTCCCCGATTATGAGGATTTCCGTATTCGGAATGGTGATAACCGATTGCCCATTTTGGCGGTAGATTGGGTTTCCCCGTCAACTGTGCATAGTTTCCGATTACTTCTTTGATTTCTCTTCCAGGGAATAAGTACAGCGTCGGTCTGACTGAGTTAACTGCTATACCTATCCTATCCCCAATGGTTCCGACTTTTACCGCAAACTGGCTTCTTTCCGATTGGTGAAGATAAACTCCGAGAAAGGGGTAGCTGCTGTATCCTCCGTCAGGAATTCTTATTACGTAAAAAGGTATCGAAGAGTAAAGAGGATCCTCGTTGTGTGTGTAGAAACCATTAGTATCCCTGTTCCACATTTCGTAAACAGCACCGCTCTTCTCCAGGTATCTTGTTTTTTCACCCAGACCATAAACTAGAGAGTCCTCGTCCACCATCTGTGAAAGCTTTAACCAGGTGTCATTTTCTTCGGCTTCATATTGCCCCCAGCCGGGATGTCCCTTTTCCAAACCGGCAAATTCTGCCGCTTTTTCTCCGGCCAGGGTTACGACGAAATTATTTCGCGAGCCGGAAATTTCCCATTCGGAGCTACCTCCAGTCGGGATGTCGTTTAGCTGGGGAATAGCGTCGTTCTCGCTACGGGAAACACTTTCTTCAAAAACCTTTAGTCTAGCTATTTTATCATCCAGTGAATCTATCTCTATATTAAACCCTTCCGAAAGAATTTTTTTCATTACAATCTTCCTCCCCAGAGGAGTATTTCTCGTCAAAATTTGACCAATTTTACAAATAAATATCCATAATATCTTTGAAATATTAGGAGAATTCTACTCTCTTTTGTAGTCGAGAGGAAGGTTAGGTTAACTGAAATTAGAACTACAGTTTTTCAAAAGCCTTATTATATATCGCTCAGGGCGAAAATCAGATGCTAGCCCTATATTTGAATGTGTGGCGACTGGAAGGGCTAAAAATCCCCGGTATATCTTTGGTTCAACAAGCTAAGACCCCCAGCTCAAACCCCGAGTGGTCTTTACCCAGTTCGTCAAAGCTGAAACAAGCTTACTTAAAAACTATCCGGGGATCAATCCGTTTCAAATAACTCCAGGTATTCTCCGTAACCTTCTTCCTCGAGATTTTCCACGGGTACAAACTTGAGTGCCGCTGAGTTAATGCAATAGCGCCTCCCCGTAGGTTCCGGACCGTCGTCAAATACGTGTCCCAGGTGAGAGTCCCCGTGCTTACTCCGCACTTCCGTCCTTACCATTTCCACGCTTGTATCCTTGACTTCTACTACGTTTGACGGTTCCAGGGGCCTGGTAAAGCTGGGCCAGCCCGATCCCGACCGGAACTTATCGGTAGAGCTAAACAGGGGCTCTCCTGAAACTACGTCGACGTAAATTCCCTCACGTTTGTTGTCGTAGTATTTATTCTGAAAAGCCTTTTCGGTTCCGTCCTCCTGAGTTACTCTATACTGAAGGGACGTGAGTTCCTGTTTTAACTCCTCTTCGGCCGGCTTTTCGAAGCCCTCGTACTTTCCATCGGATTCCCCGGAAGAATTATTGTCCTTTCCTTCCCAGGTAGTTTTAATGAAGTCTTCCCTCCCCGAAAGTTCCTTGTAAGATTCGTAACGATCGGGGTTTTTCTCAGAGTAATCCTGATGATATTTCTCCGCGGGATAGAATTCCTTTGCCGGGAGGATTTCCGTTACTATAGGTTCGTCGAATTTCCCTGACTCCTCCAGCTGCTGTTTAGACTTTTCGGCAACTCTTTTCTGGTCGTCATTCTGATAGAAAATTGCCGACCTGTACTGAGACCCCCTGTCCGCGAACTGCCCGCCAGCGTCCGTAGGATCGATATGTTTCCAGTAAACGTCAAGTATCTCCTGGAAGGTTACGTCTTCTGGATCGTAATATATCTCTACCGCCTCGTAATGTCCTGTATTCCCTGATGAGACATCCTCGTAACTGGGGTCTTCCACCTCTCCTCCTGTATAGCCTGCCATTACTTCCTCCACCCCATCCAGGGTCACGAACGGTGGCTCCATGCACCAGAAACATCCTCCAGCAAGAACGGCTTTTTCCAAATCTTCTGTATTCAGATCTTCTGTGATCATTTCGCTTACTTCCTCCTCACCTGTCTGGTTGGATTCTGAACTCTCCATGAATAAATTTTTACCAAATAATCCTCCAATCAGCAAAAGTAAAACGACCACGAGTATTCCAATGTAGGATTGGGAAGTCAATTTCACACCTCCATAATGCTTTTTAACTGAATAATATTTCTTATTAATAATCCTTATTATTTATACTCCCTGATCTTACGTTTTTCCACTGCATTCGCAAATCTGAAAACTCGATTCGTATATATGCTTCGCTTAAATCTTGAAAGATTGGACGGCAGTCCTATCATTAGACGGGTTATTCAGGAGGTAAACATGCACGATATTAATCTAGAAGACGGAGATATATTGGCAAAACAGAAAGAATTGGCCAGTAAAAACGAAGACAAGCTTTCCCTCCACGGCGTCAGAGCAATAAACGTTATGGGGGCAATAGGGAGCGGAAAGACTGCATTGATAGAGGCAATTCACGAAAAAGTAAAGGATAAGGTAAAGCTTGGCGCGGTCGCCGGCGATGTAGCGGGAACTGACGACTACGAGAGGTTCGACCAGGCAGGTATAACCGCTTACAACCTAAACACTCATTCAGATTGCCACCTTGACGCACACCTCGTTGATCATTCACTGGAAAACATGCCTCTGGACGAACTGGACCTACTGTTCGTTGAGAACGTAGGTAATCTTGTATGTCCCGCCGATTTTCCCCTTGGCACTGATTCGGAGATAGTTGTAATATCAGTTACGGAAGGAGAAGACATGGTAAGAAAACACCCGAAGATCTTTTCTCAGTCGGATATTGTAGTGATCAATAAGGTGGATCTCTCCGAAGCTATAGGTGTAGACCCGGAAAAACCCAGAGCGGATTACGAGGAAATAAATCCAAACGGGCGGGCTATATTCACCGCAGCTCCAAAGGACAAGGGTATCGACGAGCTGATTTCCGCGCTGAATATTACTAACAATTAGTTAACTTACATGAAATGCACGAATACTCAATTGCTAGAGAACTTATAGATACTCTAACAGAACAGGTAGACGAGGATAAGTTATCCCGGACTAAAAAAGTCCACCTGGAACTGGGAGAACTACGGGTAATTTCCAGAGAAGCTCTTTCCCAGGCGTTTAAGATCGTTACAGAAGATACGATATTGAACGGGGCCGAGCTGGACTTCGAAGAAGTATCTCTTTTAGCGAAGTGCCGAAAGTGCGGGTTCGAGGGTGAAGTGAACTACGACGACGATTTGTCCCTCCACTTCTCCGTTCCTGTCCTCTCTTGCCCTGATTGCGGTAGTCCAGTTGATATACTCAGCGGGAACGAGCTATCAGTGGAAAGTCTAACCATCGAAGATTCCGATTCAGATGACTGACTGTAAAGCTTGCAGGATTACGATAACCGGAGTAGTCCAGGCTGTAGGTTTTCGGCCGTTCGTATATAGAATAGCCTCAAGCAACGACCTTCTGGGCTGGGTCAAAAACCTGGGTGACGCCGGAGTTGACGTATTTGTGCAGGGCAAGCCATCCAACATCCAGAACTTCCTGGAAGACCTTGAAAATAATAATCCACCGCTCGCCCGGATAGATGAAATTAAATCCGAACCGGCAAAGTGGGACAAATCCCTGAGTGAATTCAAGATAAAGAAGTCCGGTTCGGGCTCGTCCGGTTCGGGAACTATTCCGCCCGACATAGCTACCTGTGATGATTGTCTCGAGGACGTATTCGGGGATACCAGGTACGAAGGTTACTGGGCTACCTCCTGTGTGAACTGCGGCCCCAGGTTTTCGGTAATCAGAGAACTCCCCTACGATCGGGACAAGACCTCGATGGACGAGTTCCCTATGTGCGATGACTGTCAGGAGGAATATACGGACCCACTTGACCGTCGCTATCATGCTCAGACCATTGCCTGCTCAGAATGTGGTCCCGACCTCTGGTACGAATCCCAACCGGCGCAGAGCAAAAATTTTGAAGATCCGATAGGGCTCACAACGAAAAAACTAAAAGATAATAAAATTGTCGCTGTAAAGGGCCTGGGCGGAACCCATATTGCCTGCAATGCAACCAGCGACGAAACCGTATCCCGGCTAAGAGACGTCCTGAACCGTTCCAATCAACCGTTTGCTCTAATGGCTTCCGAAGAAATGGTCCGGGAGAATACACACTATTCGGAAGAAGAGTTTCAGGTCCTTACAGGACCCCGGAGACCAATAGTACTTCTCCGGGAAAAAGAGGAGGATTGGCTGTCATCTAAAATTTCTCCGGGACTACACACTGTGGGTATTATGTTACCTTATACCGCCCTGCACCATCTAATTTTTTCTAGGTTAGAGTTTCCGCTCGTTATGACCAGTGCAAACCTCCCCGGAGAGCCAATGTTAATAGAAAATCGCAAAATAAAGGGGCAATTAGAAAGGATCGTGGACGGCTATCTCCTGCACGACCGCAAAGTAGTTTCGCGGGTAGACGATTCTGTAATCCGTTTCTCCGGTGGCAGGCGCAAGTTTATTCGGAGATCGCGAGGCTGGGTACCCGAACCGATCGAAGTCGGCCTTGGAGATAAGCCCTTACTGGCAGTCGGGGCCGAGCAGGACAACGTTATAGGTCTCTACAAGAAAGATAAAGTTTTTCTATCCCAGTACCTGGGCGATACCGAGGGACCAGAAGATCTGGAATTTCTCGAATCCGCTCTCGACAGGTTGTTAAAACTTACAAGTTCCGGCCTTCCCGATATCGTGGCTCACGACTTTCATCCGGGATTCGTTACCACGGAAAAGGCGAAGGACTGGGGGCAAACGACCGTCCCGGTCCAGCATCACGAGGCTCACGTGGGATCCCTGCTTGCCGAGCACGGTCTATCCGATTTGGTTGCCATTATTGCCGACGGCGTTGGTCTGGGAGAAGACGGGAATATTCGGGGCGGCGAAGTGATAAGAGGTTCTGAAGATGGCTTTAACCGAATGGGATCGCTTTCTCAGGCTTACATGCCCGGAGGAGATCTTTCGACACGTCATCCGGCCCGGATGATTGCGGGTATACTCTACCCGCTGGCTGAGAGAGGAGAATTTAACGACTTTGAAACTCTCATCTCGAATCTGGAACTCAAGTTCCCAAAAGGATCTGAAGAACTGGAGATAACACTTAACCAGCTCGAAACAGGAGTAAACACTCCAGTTACTACAAGTGCGGGTCGATTTTTAGACGCTGTAAGCGCTCTTCTCGGCCTGTGCAGCGAGCGCACTTACGAAGGGGAACCGGCGATGAAACTGGAGTCGTTTGCCCGGGACGGTGAAATAGTCGAGATAGATTTGCCCATTCGCAATTACGAAGGTTCCCCAGTTCTGGACCAATCTACGATTCTTTGGAAACTAACAGACCTTCTGGGCTCCGTTCCCCCCGAAGACGTAGCCGCAACCGCTCAATGGGCACTGGCAAAAGGTTTAACCAGAATTGCCATAACTTCCGCAAGAGAAGCAGGCCTCGATATCATCGGGTTCTCGGGAGGTGTCGCCTTTAATGATGCGATATCAAATATAATAGAAGAAACGGTATCAAAACATGGTTTGAAATTCGTGACTAATGAAGTCGTTCCTCCGGGAGATGGAGGCATAGCGCTTGGGCAGCTCTGGATCGCCGGTAAGAATAAAGGTTTCTGACTTCGGAGGTTTTAATGAGTTTTTATTCTGAAGAAGCAACCTCGATAATAGTTCTGCTGGTTGGCCTCCTTTCTGTAGTCCTGACGGGTTTTGCTACTCCGCCAACAATTTTTGTCGCTGTTACTTCCCTTGTCGTTTTCTTCTACCTGACCTGGTTCAGGCGCAGTTACCTCGAGGAGCCAGCGGACACCATGATAGGATTAATTCCCGGCCATTACCTTCTTTTATTCGCCTTCATTCTCCAGGGTCCTGTTCGAATCTTGATCCTCTCGGTGTGGTCCCTCCTGATGCTTGGAACTATGGGGTACGATTTCGCAACAAATACCGAACTTAAATTGGTCTCTGCGAAGTTGACAACGATGTTCCTATATTGCATTATTTGGTGTATAATTATCTTCCTATTCCAGAGGGTTTTAATAAGGGGTTTAGAGCTTGTGAGTTTAGCTGCAATGATGACCAGATTGGTGCTGGCAATTGGCGGACTTATATGGATAGGAATTGGACTGTTTAGAATTAACAGAAGTTATACTTAAAGGAGGTTTTAGCTCGCATGGAAGGTGCCACTTCACTAATTATTCTACTAGTTGTATTCGGGGGTATTTTTTATTTCCTCTTAATTCGACCACAGAGGAAAAAGCAAAAACAACACGAGGATTTAGTTAATAACCTGCAAAATGGTGATCAGATTATTACTGCTGGAGGAATACATGGTTCCGTAACGGAGGTTATGGGAGAAGATATTTTAATCGAGGTAGAGGACGGAACCATAATTAAAATACAGCAGGATAGCGTGGTTGAAATGAAGTCTGAAAAAGAGGATGTTGAGGAACCTAGCATTGAAGAAGCAAAAAAGGAAGATAGCTTATGAACTTGAGCAATTTCGGCGAAAACACTCTGTTAAAAGCAGGAATCATCTTGCTGGTTTTCGGCCTGGCGGTTTTCTTCCTTTACCCTTTTTATCCGGTAGATGACGTAATTAACCTGGGGCTGGACCTTAAAGGTGGTACCAGAATACTACTTGAAGCTGAAGGCTTAGAAGACAAAAGTGCCGAAGAAAAGGATAAGACGATAGAAAGAATTGTTACAATTCTGACAAACCGGGTAAACCAGTACGGGTTGACGGAACCAACGATTCGACCGCTCGGAGATAAAAGGGTAGAAGTTGAATTACCCGGTACGACGGATCCTGAAGTAGCACGAAGGTTAATAGGCAGGACGGCACTACTTGAGTTTCAGAAGGTAGTGCGCTCGGGGTCTCCCGGCAGCAGCCTTTCTCCTGATAACCTATCACAGGAATTAATCTACGGGCGAAAACAGGATAACGGAGAGAGAGTCCCTTATCTTGTCCAAAAAACTCCCTTAATGACTGGGAAAGTGCTCGAAGACGCAGAAGTCAAGACAAGTCAAAGTGCCGAAAACCCGATCTTCGTTTCAATTCAGTTTAATAATGAAGGAGCAAAGAAGTTTGCCGACGTAATTACCAGCCTGGAGCCGGACCAGGACCGGCTAGCAATAGTTCTCGATAACATCGTCCAGTCCGCTCCAGTTATCAGCCAGGGTATATCGGAAAGCGCTCAGAACCGAAACTCAATTGACAGGGCCACGATTGAAGGGGAATTCACCGCCGACGAGGCTAAACGTCTGGCAGTTGTACTACGGGCCGGTGCGCTGCCGGTAGAAGTAAACGAGATACAGAAAAAGACTGTTGGACCAACTCTGGGTCAGGACGCTATTAGGTCTGGAGTTACGACAATTCTTGTAGGGTTCATTCTTGTACTGCTCTTCATGCCACTAAGGTATCGCTGGCTGGGAGTTATTGCCGACTTAGTACTAATTTTCAACATGCTTA